>NZ_JBNHER010000004.1:17300-107392 GCF_050015975.1 Dapis purpurea BLCC-M126
ACTCAGACTCTAATGTGCGTGGAAGTGCAGCATCAGCTCTGGGTAAAATAGGCTCAGAAACTGCTGTTGCGCCATTAATTTGACTCCTAAAAGACTCAGACTCTAATGTGCGTGGAAGTGCAGCATCAGCTCTGGGTAAAATAGGCTCCAAAACTGCGATTCCAGGATTAATTCCACTGTTAGAAGACTCAGAGTATTATGTGCGTAATGGTGGTGCAGCAAAAGCTTTAGGTAAAATAGGTTCAGAAAACACAATTGTTGAGTTGACAAAAAAATTACAAAAGGATAGTTTTGTCAAACAAATGCTATCTGAAACTATCGACACCATTCAAACCATCCAACAACGCCTCAAATACTACAAACCAACCCCCAAAATACCTATGTCTAACACACTTTCTCACAACTACGCCCTACTAATAGGAATCGGCGAATGCAAATACTCCAACTGGTCACTCCCCACCACAGTCAAAGACGTTCAAACAATCAAATCATTCCTCACAAACCCTGACTTATGTGGTTACATTGACGATGAAAATTATCTCCGCTTCCTCTGCAATGAACAAGCAACAAAACAAAACATTTTAGACAACTTAAACTGGCTCCAACAACAAGCAAAAAACGACCCAGAAGCCACAATATTAGTCTATTATTCTGGTCATGGTTGGCTAGATAAATCAACCCAAAACTATTATTTAATCCCCCACGACACCAGTCCTGTAAAACTACAAAAAACAGCATTACCAGCAACAGAATTTAACAACACCCTCCAGCAAATATCCGCTCAAAAACTATTAGTAATTATAGATAGTTGTCACGCCCAAGGAATGGCAACTGCCAAAGAAACAGACGAACTAGAATTACCCGAAAACTTCAGTCAAACCGCCCTCCCGAAAAACTTAATAGCAGACTTAAAAAAAGGAACAGGGCGAGCAGTATTCACCTCCTCCACAGGAGACGAGTCATCATGGATACGCTCCGATGGAACAATGAGTATCTACACATACCATTTTCTGGAAGCATTACAAGGAGGAGGCAATAAACCAGGAGATAAAATTGTCACGGTTTCCAATTTAATGAATTATGTGAGCAAAACCGTTCCCCAAAGCGCTCAACAACAAGGCAAAAAACAAACCCCCATATTCGACTTTTCCCAAACAGAAGATTTTTCCGTAGCGTTATTGCGTGGGGGTAAAGGTTTACCGGAAGGGGGATGGGAGGAAGTTAAACAAGAAGCACAAGGGAAAATTCAAGCGGGGCGTGATGTTTATAGTGTCCGAGGCGATATGGATACAGGAGATAAAATCGATCTTTCTGGCAGTACAGGAGTTACAATTTATGGAGATATTGGTTCAAAGCGACATTAGTAGGTTGGGTTAGGCGATCGCTAATGAATACCTCTCCCCAACCCCTCTCCTGCAAGGAGAGGGGCTATTCTCCCCCTTCCCTTGCAGGGAAGGGGGCTGGGGGGTTAGGTTCTACCAATTTAGGTTTGCTTTAGGAACAAAACCCAACAAATTATCTCCAAAAGTCTCTGTCAAAGTTATAATAATCAAAAAAACACCTAGACTTACTTACCAAAGGATAATTGATAATTAGAGATATTTTTCATTATCCATTATTGATTATCCATTATCAATTAACAAAGCGATCGCTCCTGATTAATGCTATTCTAAATATGTGCTAAAAAATCTATATCATAATGTATAGTTATTCCATTTTTTTGCAACCTATGGACAGACAACTTAACATCACCATACCAGAAGCAACAATGCAATTAATTGAGCAAACAATGCCTCAAGAAAATTTGAATAAATTAATTAATAAAGCTTTAAATTTTTACATCAAGCAAAATTTATCAGAAAATCTCACAGAAGAACTACGCATTGGAGCTATAGAAAGAGCAGAACGCGATCTAAAATTAGCAGAAGAATGGTATGAATTAGAAGAAGAAGCATGGCAAAATATCAATCAATAAACCCTAAAAGGGGAGAAATATATTTAGTAAACTTTGATCCTAGTGTCGGTTCAGAAATCAAAAAAACTCGTCCGGCATTAATTTTGCAAAATGATACTTCAAATACCTATAGTCAGATAACTATAGTTGCTGCAATTACATCAAAATTTGATGAAAAATTATATCCAACAGAGGTATTAATTGTAGCAAAAGAAGGAGGTTTAAACCTTGATTCAGTAGTCTTACTCAATCAAATTCGCTCTATTGATAAACAAAGACTAATCAGATGTATTGGCAGTTTAACAACAGAAACTATGAAACAAGTAGATAGAGCAATTAAAATAAGTTTAGGCTTAATAAACTAATTTAAAAATTTTTATCTTTATATAAGTTGTCAGATTTGGTTGATTAATTTAGTAGTCATTATTAAATTGGTTAAATAGACTTATCTGGATTTTAACACATTATTAGCGATCGCTCGTTCCATCAATTATAATCTTATCAATAATGCTGTAAAATATTTAAGCTTAAGATAATGAGATTATCCTTAATTATTGGAATTTCTAGTATACTTACAATTCTCCCTTTAGCATCAAATTTAGATGCAGCAGATATTCTAGATTCATCATCAAAATCTTCATCAGAATTTACTCAAACTAATATTATTTATCTTGCCAATAACTGGTATAACTACAAGGCTAAAGACGGCAGTTATACAATTTATTTTCCCGCAAAACCACAGGAGCAAAATTTATCTGTCAATACTCCTTTAGGAAAATTAAGTACCTTATTTGCATTCTACAAATATCCAGAAGAAAAACGAATTTTTTATATTTCTCACGTTAAATATCCAGTCGAAGCTAGCGAATATAATGTGGAAAAAGGATTAGATGGAGCGCGAGACGGAGCGGCACAAAATACTAATTCTAGAGTAATTAGTGAAAAGAGAATTAACTACAAAGGATTTCCAGGTAGAGAAATTATCTTACAGTCACGAGAAAGACCAGATTTAAAAACATTGGCAAGAATATATATCGACCCTAACGGACCAATATTATATAGTTTACAAGTAATTGCTGAAGATGGAAATTTAGACTTTCCAGAAGCTAAAGCTTTTTTAGATTCTTTTGTGGTATTAGAGGGAGTAGGGAGTAGGGAGTAGTAATTCGGTTTTGATGAGAATAGAGTAGAAAAGTAGATAATTAGTAAAAATTTAGTCATAAGCCATTACCAATTGACAATTAAGTTCTTATCTTTGAAATAAGGAATCTGAATTAAAAAATTTAGCTTAACTTGTGTTTTTACTCCCTATTGCCTATTCCCTTAACTAATAACTGAAATTACTCAGGAACATCCCAAACTTTTTTAGCTAATTGAGTCAGTATTTCTTGGCGAGTTTCTATTGCCTGAGAATCCCATTTTTCAAATGTCTTTAAATCTTTTACTGCTAAATCTATACTTGTATTTTCCCCAACATAAATTTCTTCAGCAATAGTTCTAGTCAACAAAAATCTTGACTTTGTATAGCCTAACTTTTTATCAGCAAAACTAGCATTAGCAATAGCAGATTTAATCGAACTTTCTAATAAAGTCAGATTTCCCAAACGTTTACTATAATTTCCTATTTCAGTAGGTTTATCAAATTCTATAATTACTTCTTTTGTAGGAGTTTCTGGCAAAATTTGTTCTAATTCTAATTTGAGAATATAATTTCTTAAATCATCAATTCCTGCTGCACTACCCCAGGCATTTTCATCTATATATTGTGTAAGTTTTGCCAAAATATATTTAATTTGATATGGCTGGAATGATGACTTATTCAGTTTATAGAATGACTTTTCAAATTTGTCTGCTACTCGCTGTTTACTAGGAATAATTTGGTTAGCAATAAACTGATTAAAATCTTCTTGTGATGTAATTTGACGTAACTCACTTGCCCACTTCAGAATCATTCCATCAAATGCTTTTTGATTGCGCTCGCTAGTCAACATTGCCAAAAATAATAAATTTTCCACCTCTCTACAGAGATCGATAAAACAATCTTGAGGCAACTTATTTACAGCCAAAAGTAAGATTAAATGCTGCCTAACATTTACACTAAGATTTCTAATATTTACCAAATAACGATTGACAGTTCCATCAAGATTATTACCTGCTAAAAATTCTACATAAGCTTGAGCTGAGGCAAGTAAATTATTCACAAACCGAATTGGTTCAGTTTTATATCCGCACAAAGATTCATTTTTTAGGAACCAATTATAGACTTCTTTTTCAGCAATATAATTTCCATCTTCTGCATATTTTGCCAAGATAAAATAACGCAAAAAACGCATTGGTTTTTCTTGGGAATTATAGAGCAAATCTATCATTTTTTTCCATTTTACTTTGATTTTATCATAGTTTGTTTGTTTAGCTTTAGCAAAAATCAGATTTTTAAGTAAATCCATATCATCTAGGGGTAAACCTCGATGATTTAGAGTTGAATATATTTTCAAAGCATGGGAAACACTAGCTGTTTTTACTCGAATTAACTTAACATTTTTGAGAAAATATGCGTAAAACTTTTTCAGCTTAGAAATAGCAAGTTCATCTACTTCAAATTTATCACAAAGAAAATCTCTAATTTGAACATAAGCATTCTGAATATTTTTAACAGAGCGAGTAGGGCAAAAAAGCTCTAAATCTACTTGTAGAGCAATATTTTCTAGTATTCCTCGACTTTCCTCATATTGTAGTTCTACCCTATGTCTAAACTGGTCATTACCCCAGTTATCGGTATATAAAGCAGCAATCTTATTTTTTAATGCTTCAATACGTTCATTAGGATTAATAGTTAATAGATAATCCCGAATTGCACAGAGGACTAAATAAGCAGTAGTCATGCGTTGCTGCCCATCAATTACTTCATAAAATTTTTCCCCAAGACTACAAACAATTATACTGCCAATAAAATACTCAGAATAAGTGTTTTGAATTTGTTCAGAAAATTCTTCATAGATGTCTTGAATAAATTCATTTACCTCTTTTTCTTCCCAAACATACTCGCGCTGATAATCAGGAATAACATAAAATTCATCAAATAACTTTTCTAAAGTCATATCTTGAGATTCGATAGTTGCCATGTAATTAATTACCTCAATTGAAGAAGGGAATAGGGATTCATTAATGGATAATGGATAATTGATAATTACCTCAATGAAAACCGTAACGGAATGTGGGATATAAGGAAATATCCTAGTGCCGCTATGTGGAAGTTAAAAGTCAAAAGTATTGGTTAGTAAGGCTTTTAGGATTTTGTAACTGGTTAGTTATTTCCGCTATCCTGCACTAGCACTTTTTTTATCTTGAAATAGAAGGTTTTATACCTTTATTTTTCAGTAATATTTTATCGTAGGAGTTTGGTCTCCAAACCCAAGCAAAGATTGGATGTGGTTTCCAAATCCCTACAGTTTTTATCACAAATAATTGAGGATTAGTATAGTTAAAGAAGTTCATTAATGGATAATTAATAATTACCTCTGGTTAAAACCGTACGGGAATTAGATATCAGGAAATATTATTTTTTTTCCCTATCCAAAGGGAGGCTAATCAACCTAAACTATTTAATTAATAATTATTAATTAAATAGTTCAGTAAAGATTAATAAGTTATGAATTATATCATGTCCGCTGGTATAGTTTTTGTAAAAGTTGGGTAAATATTTACCTTATTTCAGGTTTTTCTTTTTCTTATTTCTTCTTCCTTCTTCCTTACCGAAAAATAAAGGTATAAAGCCTCTTATGAGCAAGGAGAAACAAAAAAAAATTTTCCTTTTATTCAACCCTCTTCCTTTTAGGGAGAGGTAATTATCAATTATCAATTATCCATTATCCATTATTGAACTTCTCTATAGATGCTACCGGACATGATATTATTAATTACTCGGTAAATGTGAAAATAACAGTAGAGTTGCCAAAGCAAACCCTACTGTCAACTAATAAACCTCACAAAAATTTTATCTCTATTAAATCTTCCTGAAGATTTTATACTCATCATTCTTCCCTCCTAAAATATGGAGAGGGAAGAAATATGCAGTGTGTAAGAATAGTTAATTCTAGCGAAACATACTGCTAACTGAAGTATCTTCGTGAATGCGCCAAATAGTTTCTCCCAATAAATTCGCCACCGAAAGGACTGTTAACTGAGGAAAAATATGTTCCTCACTGAACGGAATAGTATTAGTAACAATTACCTCTTCAAATATCCCATGGGAAAGACGCTCAATAGCTGGTGGGGAAAATACAGCATGAGTAGCACAAGCATAAACTTGTCGTGCCCCATGTTCACGCAACAGTCGCCCACCTTCACAAATAGTCCCACCTGTATCAATCATGTCATCTACCAGAACAGCAGTTTTGTCCTTGACATCCCCAATTACATTCAAAACTTCTGCCACATTGTGAGCTTGGCGACGTTTATCAATAATTGCTAAAGGGGCATCATTTAGCTTTTTAGCAAAAGCTCTGGCTCTTGCCACCCCACCCACATCGGGAGAAACAACAACAATATCAGATAAATTCTTACTTGTTAAGTAATCTAAAATTACTGGTAAACCGTAAACATGATCGAAAGGAATATCAAAATAACCCTGAATCTGAGCTGAATGTAAATCCATTGCCAAGATTCGACTAGCACCCGCCTGAGTAATTAAGTTGGCCACTAATTTCGCAGTAATTGATTCTCTTCCAGCAGTTTTACGATCTGCCCTGGCATAACCATAGTAAGGAATTACCGCAGTAATTTGTCTGGCAGAAGCACGACGACAAGCATCTATCATGATTAACAATTCCATCAGGTTGTCGTTAACTGGACGACAACTAGGCTGAATTAGATAAACATCACAGCCCCGAATTGATTCCTGAATTTGAACATATAATTCTCCATCAGCAAAGCGTTTACGTACCATTGGACCTAGGTCTAAGCCTAGGTATCTAGCTACTTCCGTAGATAGAGGAACGTTAGCAGATCCTGAAAAAAGTCTTAGTCGATTATGATCGTTAGCAATAGCAGGCAAAGGAGCCTGAATTGGTAAAGTAGCACGGATCACGGCAAGCCCTCGTAGCACCTTTATTCATCGTGATCTTATCATCTCAAACCAAAAATATTCTTCCGTATTTTTATCGACAGAAAGATTATTTCATCACCAATATATCAAGGATTTTTGCCCAAATTAATCTGATTATTATCGAATATTTAGTAATAAAATGCAAGAACTCTTTGAAAAACGTAAAATCTCTTAAGGAGATACTATTTTTCTAATAAAAAAGAGGGAGTGGGGATTAGGCAGTAGAATACCCACCCTTAACCCGTCCCAGGAGGGAAAGAATTGATGAATAAGAGTGCGATATTTTAGAGTAATTGTTATTAGGATTGGAATTATGAGTTTAAAGGACAAAATTACAGAGGAGATTAAAGCCGCGATGAAGGCCAAGGACAAGGTACGTCTGGAGACAGTTCGTAGCATCAAAAAAGTTATTCTAGAGGAGGAAGTCAATGCTAGGGCGGCTGGTAAAGACTCTCTGACAGAAGCTCAAGAAATGGATATATTAGCGAGATTGGCTAAACAACGCCGGGATTCTATCGAACAATATACTCAAGTAGGTCGTCAGGAACTAGCAGATCAAGAAGCAGCAGAATTGGCCATTATTGAGGAATATTTGCCAAAACAGTTATCTGATGATGAGATTGCTCAGGTAATAGATGAGATTATTGTCCAGGTGGGGGCTAGTTCTGCTAAAGATATGGGTAAAGTTATGGGCCCGGCAATGCAGCAGTTGAAAGGTAAGGCCGATGGTAAAAAAGTTCAAGAAATGGTTAAGACTAAGCTAAATTAATTAGTTAAACAGAAAGCTAAGAAACTGTTTATTAAACAAAGATTAAGACAGCTAGAATGATTAATTTCCTTGGGTTATGACGGACAACTTCTACCTAGAATGAGCAAAAAGATATATTTTGGCTTAACCCAAACTACACAAGGATTTAACTTTCATTTAACAAACAGTTTCTGAAAAATATGGGTTGGGAGTATACTTTTGAGTAGCTGCTCCTTTCCCAAAACTCAGACTTTAGTATCAATAGTCACCAGCAATCAAAAATATCAATTAATAATAGCATTACAATCTATTAAGATTGTTAGCCAAGATGCAACTAAAAAATGCCACTTGATGCCTGAAATAGAAAGGTTAATAATAATATAATTAATTACAAAATAGAACCAATATGGGAGAAGAGCGATCGCTTCTATAATAACAGTAATACCTCATAATTAGGTAACAAAGCTAGTACAAAAAATATTAACCATCTAATAATTAATATATTTAATCAAACCTATTATTATTATGCAACTACCTATTGCCATTGGCACAATTCTGCAAAACCGCTACCGCGTGATTAGTATTTTAGGTCAAGGTGGATTTTCTCGTACCTATTTAGCAGAAGATACAGGTCGTTTTAATGAACGTTGCGCCCTCAAAGAATTTATTCCCCAACAGACAAATGCTAATACAGTAGCGAAATCTCAAGAACTATTTTCTCGTGAAGCAGCAATTCTTTACCAAATTCAACATCCCCAAATTCCTAAGTTTAGAGCTACCTTTGAAGAAAATCAACGCCTCTTCTTATTACAAGATTACGTCGAGGGCAAAACCTATCGGACTATATTACAAGAGCGTCAGGTGACAAATAGTTTGTTCTCAGAAGCAGAAGTGCTAACCTTTTTTGGACAAATGTTACCCGTATTAGCTCATATTCACAATTTTGGCATCATTCACCGAGATATATCTCCAGACAATATCATTAGGCGTGAAAGTGACCAAATGCCAGTATTGATAGATTTTGGAGTAGTTAAGGAAATAGCTACAAAAGTTCAATCTCCCGACTTAACTGTACCTTTGACAAACGTAGGAAAATTTGGCTACGCTCCCTGGGAACAAATTCAATTGGGAAGAGCAACAGCAAATAGCGATCTATATGCTTTGGCAGTTACGATAGTTGTGCTATTGACTGGAAAAGAACCCCAAGAATTAATTGATAAAACTACATTAACTTGGAATTGGCAAAGGTGGGTAGCAGTTAGTCCAGAGTTAGCTGAGATTCTCAATAAAATGTTAAGTCGTCAACCAGGCGATCGCTACCAGTCTGTTACTGAAGTAGGGCAAGCTTTGGCAACATTACCGGGTGTAAAATATCAGCAGTTACCTACCATAAACCAAGAACAAAATAACTTTTCTCCCTTCCAAGAAGTGACAGCAGGTACAACTCCAAATCAAAACCCTAACACTAATAATAATGATAGCTTTTTTGATAATCATAAGTGGGGTGTGACTGCATTAGTGGCACTATTAGTTGTATTATGTGGGGTAGCTTCTTGGGGTGGAGTTAATTTTATTCTCAAACGCAGACAACAACAGCCTCCACTTGAGGAAAAAACTGAAATTAATCCTATACCGATACCAACTTTACCAAGTATTACCCCTACTCCATCATCCCCATCTCCAACAACTACATCAACATCATCACCATCACCTACTGTACCAGCATCACCAATTATTCCTCAACCATCCCCAACACCAGAAATAAGAGTGACACCATTACCCACACCCCCTGCTATTTCTGAAACTCCACCAAAATTAGTTGCCTTTGAGGAGCGTCTCAATATCTTGCCTGGGGAACCTATATCTATTGAGGGTAATTTGAAAGGGAATGAAACTATTAACTATATAATTTCTGGCAGTCAGGGGCAAAATTTGAATTTATTGGTGACAGGGGAAGGGGTATTAATGAGTTTATTGGGAGCAGATGGTGCAGGAATAGATCGAGTATCTGAGAAAGTATCTATTTGGAAAGGAAAGTTGCCCATAGATGGTGACTACAAAATAATTCTTACTCCTTTACCTGGTTTACCTGCTACCGACTACAAGCTAGATATTAATTTAATTAATCCCATACCTAAATTTACTCCTACTGCTGAACCAGAAGCAATAGACTCACCTGTACCTACCGCAGAACCGGAAGCAACAGACTCACCTGTACCTACTACAGAACCAGAAGTAACAGACTCACCTGTACCTACTGCTGAACCGGAAGCAACAGACTCACCTGCACCTATACCACTCAATAAACCTTCCAAGAAGCAGATATTAAAACAATTTCCCACATCAACCCCACTGGAAAAACTCAATAAACCTGCAAATAAACAAACTGCTACTCCAGAAGCAACGGAAACATCATTACCAACTACTACAGAAGAAACTTCACCTGAACCCTAGTAGATAAACTTCATTTGAGATGATTCATGCCAAAAATTTTCTACTCTTATATCAAATCCTGATAATTTTATGGTAAGTCCTGTGAGACTTACACTCGTGGAAGGAACCAATCTCATATAAGATCCGGTTGAATACTTGTTATATAGTTGGGGGATAGGGAGATGGGGGGATGGGGAGATGGGGAGATTGAAGTGTGGATAGAATTATGAACATATACTATATAACCGGATTCTATATCAGGGGTGGCGCGAGCTTGCTTCCTATCGTTGCTGCGGAAGACTTTTCAGCCGGATTTGATATTAAACAAATATTTCCGAAAAATTTAGCAGAAATAAGTGAACGAAACTTAGTATAATTTTAACTTGAACAGGACTTATAACCAGAAAAAATCAGGTATGTTTATCAACAAATTTACAGCTTTAATCATAACTGTGTTTTTAGGGGTAATATGTTTACTAATCAATCCTATGTCAGCACAAGCTGTAACATTTCAATGTAGCGCAGGTGAATTAGTTACAAACCCTGCTAATGGACACAATTATTGCTTAACCAATCCTGCTAAATGGACGGAAGCACAGGCGGAAGCATTAGCAGTAGGAGGTAATCTAATAACTATTAATAACCAAGCTGAACAAGATTGGGTATTGCAAACATTCGGCAACACCAACCGTTATTGGATCGGTTTCACTGATGAGAATACTGAAGGTAATTTTAAGTGGGTTAGTGATACAACAACTTCCTATGAAAATTGGCTACCCGGTGAACCTGATAACGGTTACTCCTACGCTGACGAACATTACGCGACGATGAACTGGAATGAAAAAGGTAGTTGGAATGATCTGAATAACAATGGTATTTGGTCTAATTGCAATAATACATCTCAATTCCCCGATCTAGATGACTCTATTGACAATCCTGTTTCTGTTTGTGAAAGTGGGTTTTTGCCTCTAGCTGGTATTGTAGAAATAGAACCCACTGGCGGTATAATTCAAGGGATGATCTGGAATGACATTAATGGTGATGGCGATCGCGATAGTGGGTTGGAAATTGCTGTTGCCAATGTTAAAATCTATCTAGATTTGAATCAAAATGGCACCCTTGACGATGATGAACCAACCCAGACAACCAACTCTGATGGCGAATACATATTTACTCGTCTGGAAGCAGATACCTATATTGTGCGTGAAGTTAACCCCACCGGGTTTAAGCAGACTTATCCTGCTAAGGAAACTAAACCAGGTAATGGATATGCTGATGTCATTTTAGATTTCTCTGATAGTGAAACTGGGCCGATTTCCGGACCTTATGGTATTAATGGTGGTCTGCCAGAAGTGTTAGCAAAAAAACGATACAATATTGAAGTTGTTAATCCAGATGTTGTTTTAGGAGCGCCTCCACCAAGTCCAATAATTGTGAAAAATCCTGAAGTAGACTTTCTGACTTTACCAAGAGGCGCTTCAGTGACAGTAGGATTTAATGATGAAATGATTATTGATGGTCCTGGTGATGATATCTTGATTCATACTGTAGATCGACGTTTTGCTGCTAATGAAAATGCTGATATTTTTGTGAGTGCTGATGGAATTAACTTTACATTTTTAGGAAGAGTTAATGCTAGGGGTAATCTGAGTTTAGATTTAGCTTCGATTAGATTTAGTGAGGCAGTTAAAGCATTGAAGGTTGTTGGTGTGGATCAGTTGGGTGGTATCCCTGGTTTTGATCTAGTTAGTGTGGAAGCTTTACCTGGTAGTGTTAGTTATCCTGAGTTTCATACTATTACTCTAGGGGAGGGGGTAACTGTTGATAATATTAACTTTGGTATAGTGCTATGCCCAAGTCAAAAGTCAAAAGTCAAAAGTAATCTATGACTTAGTTTTCGGTAGTAAAATGCTTTTGAAATGAAAATTACTGTAAGGTCTAAACAGGGTGCGTTATATTTTTGAACGCACCCTACAGAAGCTTATATTATGTCCCCTTGAATAGTTATAATTAAAGTTCGTAGTAGGGCTTTAGCCCTAAGTTATAGATAGGGCTTAAACCCTACTACAAATAAAAACTTTTTTATCACTGATTATTCGGACATGATATTAGTCATCGGAAGAATTTAACTTCTAACTTCTGACTTCAACTATAATGCTCCAGTGTTTCTAATATTTTTTCTTTGATGCGCGATCGCAATTTTTCTGGAGATACCACTACACAGTCTGGTCCATACTGACGCACTTCTCGGAAAAACCAAAAGGTATTAGATACTCGCCTCACTACTCGTCGCACTGGTTTGTCACTCTCTAACCATTCTGGAGGAATAACATCATTGGACTTAGATTGATAAGCAAAAGCTAATCCTCTCAATAAGTGCATTTCTACCTCAATATAATCTAAATTGAGCAACCATTCCCTATCTATCGGTACAATGGCAGTTTCGGGAAGACGATCTAAACGCAGACTCCAGTTGTGCATTAGTTCCGGTATATCTAAGTTGCCTTCGGTTTCCTCACACCAACATTCTAAATATTCTCGTTCCTCGCGTTGGTTAATTTCTGCATAACGAACTGTGAAATTCCATAGACGACTTGCTGCATCTTGATATGACAACTGAAAAGGTTGTTGACGACGGATATAACTGTCAATTTCTAAACGCCAGGGAGGGGGTAAGTTATCTAAAAATTTTTCTACTTCCTGACGGAGAGGTATTGAAAGTTCGCTACGTTCTAATAATAAGTTAGCGATCGCCTGAGCTTCTTCACTTTTGCCTCCGTCGGTTAAAATTCCTACTATTTTCACTAGGGTTTTTATGCGTAATTCTGACCAGTCATTGTTAGGAGCAATTTTGAGTTGACGACGAGCGATCGCTTCTATTAACCCAGAAATATTTCCTCGTTCTCCCCACTCATAACCCCATTCTTGGGCCAGAGTTAACAATTCTGTTTTGTCTCTTTCGGAAATGGACAGAGTAATCGACTTACCTTTACGACTCATTTTATACGGACACTTTTTAAGTGCATATGTTGCATATTTCTATTTTTAGCGATTATTATGGGAATATCAATAAATTACGGACACATTATAAATAAGGATAATTCGCTTAAAGATTGGGTAAATGGTTTTATTGCGTATATGGCAATAAAAATTTTTGCTTAATTTGATTTTTGATTGAATTAAGTAATTTATAAAATCACAAAATTTCAAAAAATAAGGATTATGTCTAACAATAAAATTACTCTCCAACCTGTTTATTCGGAAACAGTATCGACACCGAAAGAAGTAAAATTACCTCCTAATTTTTCTCTATATTGGCATCAAGCAGAAACTCTTAAAGCGTTACGCGATCCTAATATTGATATTATTTTTAATTACGCCATGACTGGGGAAGGAAAAAGTCTGGCAGTCTATCTAGAAACAATGCAAAACTACTTTTTAGCAATAGGTCTTTATCCTACTAATGAACTTGCCCGCGACCAACAAAATCAAATACAAAAATATATAGAATTATTTCAGCCAGAATACGAACCTCGTGTTGTACGTTTAAGCGGACAAGAGTTAGAAATTTATGCTGAAAATGAGGGATTAAAAAAAGCTGCTGCTATTGAAAGTCGGGCTTTTAATTCTGATATTTTACTGACTAATCCAGATATTTTGCATTATCTACATCGGGGTGCTTATATCATTAAAAATAATTCTCATAAAAAATTTAAAGGAGATAATCCAGACAAACTTTGGGGAAGGATTGATAAGAATTTTGATTTGTTTATTTTTGATGAATTTCATGTATTTTCAGCGCCACAAGTTGCTGGTGTTATTAATACTTTATTGTTAATCAAACATACTAATCGTCGGAAAAAGTTTGTGTTTCTTTCAGCCACTCCAAATGCTGGTTTAATTGAGCGATTAGAAAAAGCAAATTTTCGGTGTCGGCAAATAAATCCTTTGTCAGAAAATAAATATATATTTCCTGAGAATAAAGAGGAAGCACAAAAATTAGAATCGCAAAATTTTAGACAGGTATCGCGGGAAATATCTCTAAATTTTATCTCTCTAGAAGCTAAGTCTAAATCCTCAGAAATTTGGCTGAAAGAAAATATTAAATTAGTCAGAAAGTATTTTCAAAATAATCCGGGAACTAAAGGAGCGATTCTTTTAAATTCGATTGCTGCGGTGAAACGTTTGACACCTTTATATCAGGAAATCTTGGCAAAAGATAGTTTGAAAGTAGGAGAAAATACGGGATTATCTGGGAGAGAAACAAAGGAAAAATCTCTTGCTGCTGACTTAGTTATTGGTACTAGCACTATTGATGTTGGAGTAGATTTTAAGATTAATTTTTTGCTGTTTGAGTCGGCAGATTCAGGTAATTTTATTCAGCGTTTGGGGCGGTTGGGGCGACATGATGGTTATGAGAAAGAAGGGAATTTTATTAGGTTTAATAATTTTACTGCTTATGCTTTAATTCCTAATTTTTTAGTGGAAAGATTGTTTGAACTTGAGTCTCCGCCTTTAGCATTTGATGGTGTTTATAATCGCCCGTTTTTCCATGAAATGATTCGGGAAAATTATCGAAAAATTAATAATTTTGACGGTTATTATCGGAAGTGGGGAGCGGTGCAGTCTGTGAAAATTGGTTGGGATTTGGGAAGACTTAAACAGCAATATTCTGGGAGTCAAAAAGCATTTAAGGATGCTTGTCAACTGGTATTTCAAACAAGTTTAGGAAAGGTGGCAGGTAATATAAAAGATTGGCAAGAGGAATGGCAAGAATTATCAGGAAATAAAACAGGAAATCCTATAGTTGAAGACGCTTGTAGTTTTCGGGGGGCAACTTCCTTGCAATGTGGAATTTACGATCTAACAGAAAGTAATAATTTGGATAGGTTTAAGACTTACGAACTACCGGGAATTTTGAGTAATTTGGAAATTGAATCAATGACTAAAAAAGATTTTTTAAAGTTGTTGGATGAGACGGTAGAAAAGACTGGGGAAGCGATCGCTAAGGGGAGGTTTGAGTATTGTTTGGCGTTTATGAAGTTGCGGAGTTATCGGGAGGAAAGGTTAGATTGGAAATTTACTTATCGGGGAAGTTTGGAGTTTATTGCTTCTGCTGGGAAGGTGCAGGTTTTGCAAGGGGTTGAGGTTTGGCAACCAGAAAATAATTGGATAGGGGAAATTAATAAACGGTTACGTCGGAGGGCGTTGGTTTGTTATGTGTTGGAGCATCCGGTGGAGGAGGTGCGGAGGCGGTTACAACTACCGATGCACTTTCAGATTTATGGGATTTCTGATTCTGGAAGTATTCACGATAAGACTCCACCTTATTCTATTGCTTTTGGGCAGTCGGCGCTATTGGTGGATACTTTGGCTTATCGGATGAGGAGTAAAGGGGGTGAGATATAGGTTGTTTGAGGTTGGTATCCCTGATAGGGATTGGGGTTGAGACAACCGAAGTTCGGGGTGAAGACAGCATTTGCAATATGTCATTATCTGTTTCAATCCCTAATAGGGATTCACCCCACATTTAGCAAGATAGCACAATGCAAGAATAAAATTTTACACCATATATTAATAATTTTTTTTTATTTTTTGATTAAAATTGATTTGGCTTTAGCATTTTTCTACTATCTATTAAAAATTACTTTTTTGTTTTTTAATTTAAAAATATCTCTGTTATATTTTCCTCAAAATCAAAAATAAAGTTGTTAGATAATTACATATTGCTAATAAATAAACTTTAGAGAAGATATATGAAAAATTAGGGTGTTATAATATAGTTGTGCTACTCTAATATAAAAGCTAATGGATATGGAGTATGTATAAGCAAAACTTAGACTTGGATTTGATAACTGGCCAACTAACTGGATTGCTGAAGCTAGTTGAGGCCATAAAAGCAGAAAGACAGCGTAATACGATCCAAGACAAACGACTGTCAGAACACGACAGTTTGCTGTATGAGCAGCAAACCGACATCGATCACATAAATAAGAAGTACGAAGAAATTATGCAAAAATTTAATTCTTTTGAAGCTAAGTTCAATGATTTATCAACAAACATTTTTCCTGAAATTGATTACTTAAGAGATGAGAATCAGGAATTAAAATGTCTGTCAAATCCTTATTCTCCAGATGGGAAGTCAATTTGTGACTCGGAGTATGACTATGACTAAAAGTTAAAAACTCAACGATTTAAAAGTAATAAAATTCCCATGAAAATACAATCATTTTCCGACTTAAAAAAGCTCTCTCCTCAACTACCAGAAAAAATCCCTTAATTCAACGAACACTATAGATTGTTAATTGCTGAAATTGCACTGTAAATATATGTTTTTGCGGATAACTTAATTATGCTACTCGTTTGTATCAAAATTTTATTACAAAATTTTGACTGTAAATATATGTTTTTGCGGATAACTTAATTATGACACTATCCTCTAGTCTTATTAATTCCTTAGAAACTTTTCTCCAACAACCTAATATAGAAACTTCTCCTGCTTGGGAATTCATTCATGGACAAGCTCAACAAAAACCCATGCCAACTCTGTTTCACTCCCGCCTCCAGCGCAATCTTGTAAATGCCATCAACAATAAAACCCAAGCATACGAAGCTATTCAAGAACTCCGGTGTATCATTCCCCCCTTATCCGTCGTACCAGACATTGTAGTTGTTAAAAGCGATCGCCTCCAGGATGAAGATGGCCCACTGCAAGGTTCACCAGATTGGTTAATAGAAATTCGTTCCCCAGATCAAAGCACATTAGACTTACAGAACAAAATTCTGCATTGTTTGAGCAACGGGACTCAACTTGCTTGGTTAATTGACATTCAGCGACAGCGAGTCTGGGTATGGGAGAATCAGGAATTACCACTGGTATTAGCTGGAGCTGACATACTCCCGACTCTTGATGGTATTTCAGATTTTACAGTAGAAGAGATAATAGCAATGACTCTAAAGCGATCCATGCGCTCATAAATTCTGCTACATATTAGGCTGATGAGTAGTAACCGAACGGTGACTAAAAACAATAAACGACAAAATCAGGACTTACGCAAACAAACCAAGAAACCGGGTTTATTGCTTGATTATTTCTCAAACAACAAAGCTTCGTTGAAAAACCCGGTTTCTCCGTAAGTCCTAAAAATAATAAGTGATGAAATTTCTATGAAAACAGAATCATTTTCCGATTTAAAAAAACTCTCTTCCCAACTACCAGAAAAAATCCCTTACCTAAAAATGTTGGTATTATTTGGCTCTCGCGCTAGAGGGGATACTCATGCCAAAAGTGACTGGGATTTTGCTGCACTATATGATGAAGAAATTCGTAAAAAAATGATGGGAGATAATGCTTTTGCATGGTTTGAAGTTCCGACAGGATTGGGAAATATTTTCCAAATCAACAGCGATATTATTGATGTGGTAGAACTTAATAAATCTTCTCCACTATTAGGTTTTCATGTGGCACGAGATGGCAAACTTATTTATGAAAAAAACTCTGGAGATTTTGTCAATTTTCAAATGAAAGCTTGGAAAGTTTATGCAGATACAGCTAAGTTTCGTAAGTCTCAGAGAAACAGTATTGAACTCTGGTTACAAAAGAAGGGAGTTTAATAATAATGGAACGAGAAGTAATTAATAAAAGAATTGAACTTTTGATGAAATATCTTGACCGTCTCCAAAGTTTTCAATCTGTTAGCTTAGATGAATATCTGAATAATTTTGACCTTCAACTTATTGCCGAAAGACTTATTCAATTAATTGTGGAAGTAGCTTCAGATATTAATAGTTATTTGCTAGTACAAATATATCAGAAAACTCCAGAAAGTTATTTTGAATCATTTATAGAAGTAGGAAACCAAGGAATTATTACTCAGGAGTTAGCAGCAGAATTAGCACAATCTGCGGGAATGAGAAATCGTCTAGTACATCAATATCAAAAAATTAATCATCATTTAGTATTTGCAGCTATTCCTATTGTTTTGGATAAATTTCCTATTTTTATTCAGCAAATTGTCAATTATCTAAATTCATGGGAACAACAAAATGGCTAGAAAAAATAAAAAATCTAGTAATGATTTTGAACAACTATCCTTATTCGAGATGACAGAAATTCAGGAAAATATTAATCCAGAACCTATTGATGATTCTGATGATGATTGGTTAGAAGATGAAGAGTTAGGTCTGAGTTTTGAACAGACTAATCGCGACATCGAACCTACTCACAAAGAATTACTCACACTCCAACTTTTACGAGAGGCAATAATTGATAAAAATCGAGATGATTTAGTCATCAGAGAATTTGCAAAATATGTATTACCTAATCTGCTGAAGTTTGCCATTGGCGTTACTGCGAAAGGAGGGAAATTTTTTGATAGAATCGACTTTCGACGAGAAGCAGAAGGCAAAACAAAAGTTAGACGTGACAATGCTGCCGACCAATCTTTAAATACTCACATATTAAATGGATTATTTCCAGCAAATTTAATTGCTCAAAGATTAGAGGAATTAGATACCACAGTTAAACGAGAAATGGCGCGGGATAAAGAAATCAAACGCAGGATTTTAATCGCTGGTTTTCTTCTCCATGACTTTGAGAAATTTAAGTACAATCTATTTCCAGGAATGCCAGAAAAATATGTAGATATAGACAAAAATTCTGACCAAGATATTCGTAAACTTTCCATCGCAGAACATCAAGAAATTTTTCGGGTAATGGTGCCATTGTTGGGTTTAGATAAATTGATTAATCCCGAAAAACCGGAGGGGTGGGTTGAATATTTAGAAGACTTATTATTCATTGCCTACAATACTCAAAAACGGAACGATACTAATTTGAATTTATCTGAAAGTGGCTTAAATCCAAAACTGCCCGATCGCTCTCTTATTTGTCTATCTAACCTAACTCTTTTAGCGGACTTATTATCATCTATTATTAAGCATCCCCAAGATGCAAAAAATTCTAGCCTCCATAATATTATTCATCAACTTAGTGATGGAAAGTTAGAACTTTCTTACCACAGCATCGCCGAAAATAGGGGCGTACTAACTAATATAGTTAATAATGCCGTAATGGCAGCCTATCAAAATCTTAATACTGAGGAAGAAAAATATTATCAGCCATTACTTTATTTACCCACGGGAGTTATTTATCTAACACAAAAAAATGCTCCACCCATCTCAGAGGAAAATTTACCGGAACTGGTTGTTAGTAAAATCAAAGAACTTTGTGCCAAGCAACTCCGACTCCGACAAACTGGATTTGGCAGAGATGGTAAAGGCATGAAATATGCTGAATATTACAACCTATTTTTTGACACGGTTAGTTTAATAGAAGTTGCCCTCGAAGCAACTTTAAGAATTTTACATCCAGGCAAAAAATCTGTAGCTAAAAGTCGCAGCGATAATCTAGTCAAATTTCAGCAACAGCAGATTTTATCGGCAGATTATAATTTTCAATTTGACGACGACCTGAGAATTGACCAGATTGCAGAATTTGGAGATGTAATGACTCGGAATATTTGGGGAGAAGTTGTTAATAATATAGATAAGCTAAGGAAGCAAAATAAAGATTTGCCAGAATTACCAGCAAACCTAGAAACGAAAAATTTAGTACATCAAATTCCTGAATACTGGGAATTATCGGCATACATTCCCCAAATTCGGGAAATCCAAAATATTAACGAAAGTCTCAAAGAACAAAAATTGAAAGGTAATACTGGAGGAGTACCTTATGACTGGTATTTTTTGGCAGCTAAATATTTAGAAAGTAATCCCGGAGTTGAGGATGTAAAAGAAATTTGCCAGAAAACTATTTCTCATATTTCCCAACTCATTCAACCCGTACTAGAACAATATAAATTTGCCGATGGTTGGGATGATTTGCGGGAATGGGTGAAGCAAGTCGTCATGTTACCTGGAAAAACAGAAATAACCAAAACATCCGCAGAAGTATTTTTCGATGAATTGTCAAATTATCAGTTAGCAAAGAAACCGGGAAGAGGGCGGAAATTAATCTGTTCAATTTCCCATTCTCCCTACTCAGTTACCGAACAAATGGAATCTGCAGTTTTGTTCACCCCCCAGGTTTATACAAACAAACAAATGTTAGGAGGTTCAAATGCTAAACGGAATATTTCTAATATTGCCGGAATAGAAATGATGTTGCGTCAAATATTGATGAATCAAACTCAAGCAACGGGAAAAAAATTCGAGGATAGTAAGTATCGGTATCTATATTTTTACCCTACCTATTACTGTACCCCCGAAACAAATAAATTCCTCCAAAAAGCTTATAGCGATATTGCTCAAACTAGGTTCGATACTAGCATCAGAAATCATTTTATCAACCGAGACTTTCAAGCAAACTTTACTAGAGAAAAATATCAAAGTGTTGATACTTTCCTAATAGATGAAAATCTCGAACCAGAAAAAGACCGCACTTTTAAACTTTCCTACCCAGAAGATCAACCTTTGACATTTTATTTCATGGCGATGCCACCCGGTAAAGGCGACACCGATACTGAGTCTTGGGTAATGCCAAGTTGGTTAGCATTTGCCTTTCCAATGATATTGGATATCAAAACCGTCGTCTCTGAGTCGCCTATCCCACCTTTTAATGACGGCAGCGAATTTGAAGAAACCGTCTTTCTGGATACTGCACCCCAAGCATTTCGCTCGTTGGTGAGGGGCGATCGCTTCCGACTGGACTATATTTTGGAAGGTTGGGAAGAAAACGGGAAGGAATATCCCGCTCCTCTAAATGTTTTGACTGCTGCTTATGCCATTCATTTAGATGTAAATGCCAAAGTAGGGAAAGGTGGTTACGATGCCAACTGGGGAAAATTAACCGAACTCGCTAAAGATTTTGAAACCAGTCCTCTTTATGTTTTTTCCTACTTAAATAAATGGGTAAGAAATCAAAAAGTGGAAACTGCCAGGATTGAAAAAATTAAGCTTTATACTTATTATTTTTATCCTTGTTTTGACCCGAATGTTAAATACAACCAAGAAAAGGAAAATTTAGAAATTATGGAAAAAGAATCAAGTTTGAATCATCCTCAAAAACTGACAGAATTATATCGGGAATTTTATCGGGCAAATAAAAAGTATAATCCCAAGACTAACGCTGTGTTGAAACCTCTTGATGTTGCGAAAGATGTAATTCTTAATGCTGACCCAAGTTTTCAGAATGAAACTTTAGTTAATGCCGTAGCTGCTGAGGTTTCTAAATTAATGGATAGGGTTCATGCTTCTACTGCCGAAGGTCGTTGGATATTCAAAAAAAGGGAGGAAGAAAGAAAGGCAATTTTGAAATTTGCTAGTTATTTTGTCAAAGACGTTTTTTATGAAACTTTTGCAGGCGATCGTGCCCGTCTTTCCGGAAGACAAATTAATTTAATTCGCGACACTTGCGAGTTTCTTTATAGACTAGAAAATGACAGGGAAAATCAAGAAAATCCTAACCAAGTAGATGATGAAAGTGAGTAATTTTGATTCTTGGGTTTGGCATCTACACTAGACCTATTATAACTGTCATTGCGAGGGGAAAATATTCACAATTAATTTGTCAAATTCAGTATTAATACCCCCGAAGCAATCTCATCGATAATATAGGTTTTGTTTCTACAAAGTAATAAGTAATTTATCAACTCAAAAGGAGGAAATTAATCATGGAAACTATTAAGTTAACAACTCGCGTAGATAGGGATGGAAATTTGACAATACAACTTCCCAAAGATTTAGCAGATAGAGAACTAGAAATAATTCTAGTTTATCAACAGAATAAATTAGAAAAGTCTGCTAAAACACCTGAAGAGTTAGGTTGGCCTCCAGGTTTTTTTGAAAAAACTGCTGGTTGTTTAGCTGATGAAAATTTAGTCAGATATTCACCTTGTGAATATGAAAATAGGGAAACAATTGAACAACTGTCATTTCGAGGGGGAAATATTAACATTTAATCTCTCAAATTCAGTATTAATGCCCCCGAAGCAATCTCATCAATTTCCAATTTTTTCATTGCCAAGAAACTTTTAATAGGAGACCAAAAATAATGACATTTCTTAAATCCGTTGACTCAAAATTTTTCCTTGACTCAACCCAACCTAGAATAACTACGATCAATTTTTGATTGTTGGGTTTCGGTTCCTCAACCCAACCTACAATAACTGTCATTGCCAGGGAAAATATTAACAGTTAATCTGTCAAGTTTAGTATTAATCCCCCCGAAGCAATCTCATTAATTTCCAATTTTTTCATTCTCAATAAACTTTTAATAGGAGACCAAAAATAATGACATTTCTTAAATCCGTTGACTCGAAATTTTTCCTTGACTCAACCCAAGCTACTATAACTACGATAAATTTTTGATTGTTGGGTTTCGGTTCCTCAACCCAACCTACAATAACTGTCATTGCCAGGGAAAATATTAACAGTTAATCTGTCAAGTTTAGTATTAATCCCCCCGAAGCAATCTCATTAATTTCCAATTTTTTCATTCTCAATAAACTTTCAATAGGAGACAAAAAATAATGACTTTTCTCAAATCAGTTGACTCGAAATTTTTCCTCGAAAAAATCCCCTACAAACCAATGGGAAAATACGTTCACTTCCTGACAATTCGCATTACCGAATCTTATCCTTTATTTCAAACAGATGGAGAATTAAATAAAGCCAGAGTAAGAGCAGGAATTAATAACAAAAATCCTATTAGTCGCCTGAGTATGTTTAAGAGAAAACAATCTACTCCCGAACGTTTAGTAGGTAGAGAATTACTCCGGAATTATGGTTTTATGAAGGCTGAAGATTGCGAATATAACGTTAAATTTGCAATGGATAATCCTGACTGTATTATTTATGGTTTTGCCATAGGTGACTCTGGTTCAGAAAAGTCAAAAGTTGTCGTAGATACTGCTTTTTCTATTACTGCTTTTGATGAATCTCACGAAACTTTTACCCTGAATGCTCCTTTTGAAAATGGAACTATGACTTCTAAGGGAGAAAATAATTCTAAACCGGGAGAAGTTACGAGTCGAATTAATCAGCAAGACCATATCAAACCCCAGGTTTTTTTCCCTAGTATTGTTACTTTAAAAGACCCCACCGAAGCAAATTTTTTGTATGTGTTTAATAACATTCTCCGCACCCGTCATTATGGAGCGCAAACCACTCGGACGGGAAGGGTAAGAAATGAATTAATAGGAATAATTTTTGCCGATGGAGAAATTGTAAGTAATTTACGTTGGACTCAGGCAATTTATGACATTTTGCAAGCTGAGGAAAAGTTGAATATTCGCGACCCATTAGATGAGGATGATGTGGTTAATTCTGCTGAAAAAGCAATCGAAAATTTAATGGTAGAGGAGTTTATTGTGCATAGTGATTTTGTGGGAGAAAATTTTGCTGAGTTATTGCAGGAAGTTAAGTCAGTTATTGGTAATGAAGAAGGATTAAAACAGATGTTAGAAAAAGCAGATAATGAAGCTAAAGAATATGCAAAAGTACATATAAAAGGAAAGGCAGAAGACAAGGGTAAAGCTAAGACAACTTCTAGTAAAAAATAAAATTTATAGAAATCGAAGTAAAGATTGGTAAGGTGCATCTCAATTTTGAATACAGCCAAAAATTTATCGCTTTTAGGGAAAAGGAAACAGGGAATATAAAAAAGTATTTTTGTAAATATGAGATGCGCCAAATTAGTATACTTTTTCCTTCTTCCTTCTTCCTTCTTCCTTCTTCCTTCTGAAAAATGACCTTAATTTATCGCCTAGAAATAGAACTCCATGACAACCTATATTTTGCTACTCGCGAAATAGGTAGACTCTATGAAACTGAACCTATAATTCATAATTATGCCCTCTGTTATGCCCTGGGATTAATAGATAGTGACATCTACTCAACTCGCGTTCCTGAAGAACATAGTTATAGTTATTTTTGTCCACAACAAATGCCAAAATATGAGGAACATTTAACTCCACTAAATCAACAGAAAATCTATGTAACTCCTGGGCGATCGCTTTCCCATTCTACTACTCTCAATACTTGGAAATATGCCGATAACCGCTATCATGTTGAAATGCAAAAGACTCAGAAAAATATTCCTAGTTTTGGCAGAAATAAAGAAATAGCTCCAGAAAGCATTTTTGAGTGTTTTATTATTTCTGAAAAACCACTAAAACTGGCGAGATGGATTCGTTTGGGAAAGTGGATGAGTAAGGCAGAAGTTAAAGTAGAGGAAACTCTAGACTTAAAAGCTTCAACTACAGAAAAAGAATTTATTTTTCCTTTCCCTTTAAATCCTTTGGATGTGATTTTTTCCCATCAAGTTATTAATTATGATGTGATAAATATGCCTCCTGTAAGTCTAATTAAAAATGTCAAACTCAAGGGGCAATGTTACAGATTTAATAATATAGATATTCCCGCTCAGATGGAATATCGTTTTAGTCTTACTTAACACGTTAAAAATGTAGGTTGGGTTGAAGGATGAAACCCAACATCTAATTTAAGAAATATTATTGAATTATTGTCATAAATTTCACACTTTTATTGGTTGGTTACGACGGATAGATAAATTAATTTTCAACAACCTAAATTATCTCCGCTTTACCAATGGATAATTAATATCGGTTTTAACCAGAGGTAATTATCCATTATTCATTATCCATTATCACAAATGCCCTATAGTCTCGTCCTCAATCTAATACCTCAATCTCCCATTCCTACCGGATATCTAACAGGTAGACATCTCCATGCTTTGTTCTTAACTTTAGTTAGTTCTGTCGATAAAAGTTTGGGCGATCACCTCCATGAATCTACTGGTAATAAACCTTTTACTATTAGTCCTTTACAAACTAAAAAACTCCAGTCAAAAGGTCGAAGTCATACTTTCCAATACCAACATAAAAATTCTATTCCAGCAAATACTAATTGTTGGTGGCGAATTTCTCTTTTAGACGATAATTTATTCGGCGAATTAGCTCAACTTTGGTTGAATATTAATCCTGACCAACCTTGGCATTTAGGTCCGGCAAATTTAAACATTATTAGTATTCTTGGTACGTCGAAATTTCATCAACCTTGGGCAGGTTCTTTTTGTTATCAAGAATTATATGAAAATGCTTCTGATTCTCAGAGAATTATTGCTTTAAATTTTGCTACTCCTACTTGTTTTCGCCAAGGGAGTTATGATACACCGATGCCAACTAAAGATTGTGTGTTTAATTCTCTGTTGAATCGTTGGGATAAATATAGTGGGATGGAATTTTTTGACATTCCACTTGAGTCTATTTATCCTAGTTATTTGGATATTAATACAGAGATTGTTTCTGATTCTCGGAGTAAATTTATTGGGGTAGTAGGTGAGGTAAAATATCGAATTTTTGGCGATATTGAACCAGAGAAAATTAAACAAATTAATGCTTTGGCTGACTTTGCTATGTATTGCGGTTTGGGTAGAAAAACGCCGATGGGAATGGGAATAGTGAGAAGGTTAAATAATATGGGGGGTTAATTAATAACTAACATGAAAATGTCATTGCGAGGGGGAATAATTGAGAATTAATCTAACAAATGAACCCATTAATACCCCCGAAGCAATCTCAGCTTTTTCAAGCGTCATTGTGAGGGGGAATAATTGAAAGTTAATCTAACAAATGAAGCCATTAATACCTCCGAAGCAATCCCAGTTTGTATCAAGATTGCTTCGGCGGGATTAATCAGAGCAAATAATAAAGCTATTTTTTATCCATCCCGCCTCCCAATGACAGATAAATTTTTTAGTAATTAAGTCTTTATACTATCAAGAATCAAGGTTTATTTATGCAAAATAATGATTATGTTCCAATTGCTGCTTTGAATCAATATAATTATTGCTCACATCGTTTTTGGCGGATGTTTTGTGCTGGAGAATTTGTCGATAATCAATACACAATTGAAGGTACAAATATCCATGAACGAATCCATACTTTGGGTGAAGGAAACCGAGAGGATGTTTGGCAAGTCCGCGCCGTTTGGTTAAAGTCGGAAAAATATAAATTAATCGGCAAATCTGATTTAATCGAAGCTGAAAATGGTGAGTTTTTTCCTGTGGAATATAAACGAGGAAAAAAGGGTAAATGGGATAATGATGAATTACAAGTTTGCGCTCAAGCTTTGTGTTTAGAAGAGATGACTGGTAAAACTATTAATACTGGTTATATCTATTATGCTGAATCTCATCGACGGCAACTTGTGGAAATTTCAACAGAATTAAGAAATCAGGCGATCTCTACTATTTCTGATGTGTTGAAGTTGTGGGAGTCGGGAATTATACCTCTGGCAATTTATAGTCCTCGTTGTCGTGGTTGTAGTCTTTTTTCTCAATGTTTACCTTTAGCAAATGAACGAGTAAATAAGTATCGAGAGGAGGTTTAAATTGAGAATTCAGAATTGAGAATTCAAAAGTTTAAATCTAGGTCGGGTTGAGGGACAAAACCTAACATTTTTGGTAGTAGGATGTATAGCTTGATTTTGTGGATAAGTTTCATAAATTAAGACCTCTCCCCAACCCCTCTCCTTGTAGGCGAGGGGCTTTGATAAGATTGTCAATTCTAGTTTTATTACTCCCCCTTCCCTCCCAGGAAAGGGGGTTGGGGGGTTAGGTTTTTTTGATAACTAATAACTAACAACTACTAACTGATAACTGATAACTGAAAAAAATGGGTACTACTTACATAACTTGCGAAGATGCTTTTATTGGCAAAAATGATGAACGTTTAGTTGTTAAAGCTGATAAACAAAAACTTTTAGATATTCCGTTAATTAAAGTAGATGGAGTTGTAATTTTAGGTCGAGCAACTGTTTCTCCTCAAGTGGTAATGGAATTATTGTCGCGACAACTTCCTTTGTCATTTCTCACAAAAAATGGCAAATATTTAGGCAGACTAGAACCAGAGATGACTAAAAATATTTTTGTTCGTTCTGCTCAATGGAAAGCTGCGGGAAAATCTGAACAAGCCGTTCATGTTGTTAAAGGTTTTGTTCGGGGAAAATTGAAGAATTATCGCAATATTTTATTGCGTAGGCAACGAGAATCTTCCGAATTAGATTTCGAGCTACCTTTGAAAAAATTAGAAGGAGCGATCGCCCCAATTAATTCTACTAATAATATAGATTCCTTGCGCGGATTAGAAGGTGCTGGGAGTGCTGCTTATTTTGGTTGTTTTAATCAGTTAATTAAAGGGTCAGATTTTACCTTTGAAGCACGGCGACGTCGCCCTCCTACAGACCCAGTTAATTCTTTATTGAGTTTGGGTTATGCTTTGTTGCGCCATGATGTACAAAGTGCCGTTAATATTGTTGGTTTCGATCCTTATTTGGGGTATTTACATTATGAACGTTATGGTCGTCCTTCCTTAGCTTTAGATTTGATGGAAGAGTTTCGTCCTTTGGTGGTAGATATGGTAGTTTTTACTGCTGTAAATAAAGGTACTTTGACTGCCGAAAATTTTACAACTGAACCTATAAGTGGAGCAGTTTCTTTGACGAAAGATGGGTTGAAAAAATTTCTGACTTTATATGAAAAAAGGAAGCAGTTTAAGTTTAAGCATCCAGCCATGAAGCGTCAATATACTTATCAAGAATCTTTTGAAGTTCAGGCGCGGTTATTGGCTAAATATTTGATGGGAGAAACTGAACAATATCCACCTTTAATTATGCGTTAGATTTTGGGATTTTTTGACTCCAGTTTCTATCGCCCGAGCTGGGGTTTTATTATTTATTTTGAGGAGATAATTTTTATGTTTGTGGTTGTTTGTTATGATGTTTCTGATGATAAACGACGGACGAAAATTCATAATATTTTAAAGTCCTATGGACAGTGGATGCAGTATAGTATATTTGAGTGCGATCTAACTCAAACTCAATATGCTAAATTGCGGGGTCGTTTGGCCAAATTACTGAAAGCCCAGGAAGATAATATTCGTTTTTATTTTTTGTGCCAATGTTGTCAGGGGAAAGTAGAACGAATTGGTGGGCCAGAGGTAAGGGATGATACTATGTTTTTTGTGTAGAAAATAGAGGAACCAGTGCGACGATCGGTAGCTGTAGAAATTGAGAGGAAAAAAATAATGGCTGAAATTAAGTCTGGGGAAGGGTTTGATTTGTGTGGAAGGTTTGAGGCGATCGTCGCAGTTTCTCTGTTGTTGGCCTGGTGGGGGTTTTGGGAACATACCTCTTTTTGGCTCTTGCAAATTTTTCAGGGATTATGTTATTGTTTAGTAGATGGTCGCAATCGAACCTTGAAAACTAAATATGGTAAGGGTTCTAAAATCCTGCGGTTTAAACAACTAATAATCCCTATTAGGGATTGAAACGTAAGCATAATCTGGGAGGGTTTCCCAACACCTATAAGTTTAAACAACTAATAATCCCTATTAGGGATTGAAACTAGGTAAACAGCCAATCTCATCGGCTTTCTTCACGTTTAAACAACTAATAATCCCTATTAGGGATTGAAACTTTATCTATATCCCAAGGGCACAGAGGGTGATTGGTTTAAACAACTAATAATCCCTATTAGGGATTGAAACGACTTACTGATACAAGTACTTATTTTGCTTAGGTCAAAGTTTAAACAACTAATAATCCCTATTAGGGATTGAAACCGTAGGCTTCGGTATGCCTGGCACGCCAAAATCAGTTTAAACAACTAATAATCCCTATTAGGGATTGAAACAACCCCGACAAATTATTCAATGAAAGCGAGGCAAGTTTAAACAACTAATAATCCCTATTAGGGATTGAAACATGGCTTCCCATTCCTTTTCGTCAAATCCTAGATCGGTACAAGTTTAAACAACTAATAATCCCTATTAGGGATTGAAACACTATTGATGATTCCAACATCCTGACTCAACTCATTGAGTTTAAACAACTAATAATCCCTATTAGGGATTGAAACATATCCTTACTGCTCATGCAGCAGCAGAAGCAGCTGTTTAAACAACTAATAATCCCTATTAGGGATTGAAACAGCAGATGCTCCAGCACTAATGGAGCTTCATCAAATATCAGGTTTAAACAACTAATAATCCCTATTAGGGATTGAAACAACGTCGAAATTAAACTAGGTATCTTCCAAGATGAAGTTTAAACAACTAATAATCCCTATTAGGGATTGAAACGCCAGAGATAGACCAAACCGAAACTTGGAATCACGTTTAAACAACTAATAATCCCTATTAGGGATTGAAACGTTTACCTCAGATTCGCCTCAATTTGGTGAAGTGGCGTTTAAACAACTAATAATCCCTATTAGGGATTGAAACTAAACCATTGATTGAGAGTTATTTGGCACTTCAGAAAGTTTAAACAACTAATAATCCCTATTAGGGATTGAAACACAGCGATAGTGACTCTAGTCTTTCAATATCAGGAGTTTAAACAACTAATAATCCCTATTAGGGATTGAAACTCCGATAAATAATACCGAGTAAAACTCTGTGAACCGTTTAAACAACTAATAATCCCTATTAGGGATTGAAACATATCCAATAGGGACTCCTATTGTAGAAGGTGGCAGTTTAAACAACTAATAATCCCTATTAGGGATTGAAACCTAATTTCTCTTGTGAAATTGATAATCTTACCTCAGGTTTAAACAACTAATAATCCCTATTAGGGATTGAAACTTGACGATTAATTACCTGAAATTAACAAAATCATTAGTTTAAACAACTAATAATCCCTATTAGGGATTGAAACTTCTATCTTCAAGGCCAAGGAATTAATATTTTCAAGTTTAAACAACTAATAATCCCTATTAGGGATTGAAACAGAAACAACAAGTAGAGAGACAACCATAAGCTGTGGGGGCGATTCGCGAATCGCCCCTACAATATCTACAAAATATTTCAAGGATTGAAACTATTAACTTTCAAACTAAATTCTTTATCCTCTCAATAGCACTTTCTGGAGTATCCACAACAAAAACTGTCTCAGGAGACAAAGCAACAAAAAAAGCCTGACTTTCCAAATTACTACCCAACAAAATCACCTTTTTATTATTCTTAATTGCTAAAGCAACCTCCGAAGCAGTAACAATCGGAATATCAACCGCCTCAGAAATACCATCAAGATTATTCCCAGGCAAAATACCAATAGTCAAACCATTAACAGACTTCGCACCCCGACTCGCAGCATCCATCACCCCCATATTTCGCCCACCTGTCAATAAAACCCAAGATTCTTGAGCAATTAATTGACCAAGTTTATAAGCATTTTTCAAGTCCGTTGAAGTAGCGCCACTCCCAGCACCCATCACACCGATGATGATTTTTTTCATTTTATAGCTAATTAGTTAGTCTCGTAGGGGCGGGTTTCCCTTTAAAGTTATAAATTTTCAGCCGAAATTCAGATAAACCCGCCCCCCAACGATGATATTTAGGAGTACAGCAGTGGACTGAAACAAATAATTTTGTGCATTAGGGCGGGTTTATCCAAATCAAATGTGAAAACTCATTAATTTAATGACGGAACCCGCCCCTACTATTCCACCATTTTGCTATTCCCTGCTATATCAATTAGTCAACCCATGCTCCAAAGCATAACGAACTAATTCCGTTCGACTATTCGTTCCAGTTTTGGTAAATAATCTACTCACATACTTTTCCACATTCCGAACGCTGGTATTTAGATCCCTAGCAATTTCTTTATTCATTAACCCTCTAGCTACCAAGTCTAAAACACTCTGTTCTCTAGGAGTCAAATCTATTTTTATCGGTGAGGGAGTTTGAGCGATCGCATTCTTTCCCATCAACATTGCTTTTATTTCGGCAATTTGACTTGCTAAAGCAGCAATATCGGGAGTATTTTCCCCTTCATTAGTCGTTTGTACTGATGCTCGACGATCTAACAAATTTTCTACAATAGCTATTAACTCTTCTGGATCAAAAGGTTTAGAAAGATAAGCGTCACAACCCGCTTGATAACCCTGAATACGATCTGTAGTCATTCCTTTAGCAGTCAAAAATACTACAGGTAAAGCTTTAAATCTTGGTTCCTCTCGTAATTTTTGCAGAAATTGATAACCGTCTACTTGGGGCATCATAATATCTGTAATTACCAAGTCAGGTAAATGTAATTGTAGGATATCCCATCCTTCATTAGCATTACTCGCAACATCCACATGGAAACCGCTATCTTCTAAATAAGCTTGTACGGCTTCCCGTAATCCTGGTTCATCATCTACTAATAATATTTTTCCTGGCATTTTTAATTTCTCCTGTGGCTCATTTTCTACTTGAATCATTTGATAAATATAGATTATGGCTTACTTTGATGCTTTTTTTTAATTTAGCTAATTTTCATTATTAGTGCAGCGAAAATAATGTATGGTTAAAAACACTTGATAAAAATAAATTTTTATGGTATAAAATCAGCATTAGGTTTTGGTATTCAGCAATTAACAATTACCCTTTATTAAAAGAAGGGAGGGGATTGACACTCAGAGATTTTGTTTGATTTTATCCCCTTAAAAGGGGAGGCTTTAAACCTGAATTGTTTAATAATTAATTATTCGGTAACTTCAACCCGTTCCTAATATTGCTGTGGTAAAATCCTTAAGGAGCGGAAAGTCTTAAAAAAATCGGACTTGCTTTGTTAAACAAGTCCGATTTAATAGAAATTAATTAAACTTGGAGAATGCTCAATTTTCCTTGATTTTGAGACTCAAAGACTATGAGATAGACATTCGAGTAGATTTTGCTCCGGTTTTCTTGATCCGATAATTCGGATCTAACCAGCAAACGGGTAAGTTTTCCCCTGAAGGAAACATTAAATCAGCTTTCAGATAAATTGTTGGATCTTGCATTTCTTCACCCGAATGAGACTTGCCCATCACTTGATTTAAACAGGGATCATAGACATCTTCAATTCGGATAATTTCGATTAAATCATCGGTCTGTTTATGTTTTAAAAACATGATTTTACCTCCCCATGCCTAATTTTTGGCTGGAATTAGATTGCAATCTCATGAGACTTGAAGAGTAGACCTCTGCCCAATCTTTAAATTTTTTCAAAAAAGTTTTATCTTATTAAAAGTAGAATCCACACCACAAAAAATTGTATCAAGGACTACTCTATCTAATATTGTGTCATAAATAATTGCTGGAAAAGCTTAAGTAAATCTTAAGAAATTCTAGAAACTTTTTAGATGTGATAGAAAGGTGCATTCTATATTAACTCTAGTTGACGCTCTCCGCGCTAAAGCGACGGAGATTCTTGCACAGAATTAGCCCAAAGCCTAACTCTGATGGGCATCGTCAAGATGCCTCTATTGACTTTGCTCAAATCTAATTTAAGCATTGCCTTTACTTTTCTGAGAATATTTGCGCTACCATTACAATCGGCATTGACTAACCAATTATCGGCACTACGATACAAACCACGCTTAATCCGTTTTCCTGAAGGCTGCCACCCGTCGGGTTTTTCACCATATTTAGGTAGCTCATCATTATCTAAAAAGCTTGATTGACTTGTATAGGATTCTTCTGTTTCTATCAATTTAATGCCGTAGTCATCGCATAATTGAGCAATTCTCTCTTTGAGTTTAGCTGATAGAAAAAAACTATCACATTTACCAATGGATAATTGATAATTAGATAGAGTTTTTATTATCCATTATCCATTAATGAACAAATACTTCCTAACAGCTAACTTGGGAGCGATCGGTTAAGATTTCATAACCATTATTTGTGACTAATACTGTATGTTCAAACTGAGCCGAAAGAGAATTATCAATAGTAACAGCAGTCCACCTATCAGATAAAATCTTGGTAAACCTTGAACCAGCATTCAGAATAGGTTCAATAGCTAAAGTCATACCCGCTCGGAGCTTAACATTAGGCAAATTATTCGTCCGAAAATTAAATACTGCAGGTTCTTCATGTAAATTTCTCCCCACACCATGACCAGTAAATTCTTCAACTACATAAAAACCATTTGTCTCTACATGGTCTTGAATAGCCCCTGCAATATCTAGTAGATAAGCACCAGCTTTTACTTGTTCGATACCTTTATACATTGCTTCCTCTGCCACCCGAATTAATTTAGCAGCTTCTGGAGCAACTTCAACTACCCCTATCGTAATACAAGAGTCACCATGAAATTCTTGATAATAAGCACCTGTATCTACTTTTAAAACATCACCGACTCGAATAACTTTTTTCTTATTAGGAATACCATGTACAACTTCGTTATTTATACAAGCACAAATAGAACCAGGAAAACCATGATAACCTTTAAAACTTGGTATGGCTCCCATTTCCAGAATGCGTTTTTCAGCATAAGCATCTAGGTCAGCAGTAGTCATTCCTGGTTTAACAATTTGAGAAATTTCCTTGAGTACCGTTGCCACAATTTTACATGATTGTCGCATTATTTCTATTTCTCGTTCAGATTTGATTTCTATGCCGCGACGTTGTTTTTTCTTAACTGGGCGTGGTTTAGGTTTTGCTGGAGTTGTCAGTATATTACTAAAAATTTTCATCTTTTGGTACAAGTTGTTAAATATTATGGTGTCTGAAAATTCAGATATTAAGAAAATTTTTCTACTAAGAATTAGTTAGTAGATTTTTAGCATACCATAGTAAGATTGACATCTCCTATAGAAGCCATTTAGTATCTTTGCAAAGGAGTCAGCAGTCAGGAGTCAGAATTCAGGAGATGGAGAAATGGAATAGGAGAAAAAGGTAGAAAAATGCCCCACTAATTTACCATCTCTCTATCTTTTCCTCTATTTTTAAATATATCCTTTCAGGGGTTCTATAGTAATGATGAGAATATACATTTTTTTTCCCACACTTCCTATACCATGACTATTAGTGCATCTAAACTAAAATTGTGGGTAAAACTTAACCCCCAACCTCCTTCCTTGGTAGGGAAGGGGGAGAATATTTTCCTCCCTCTCTTCGTAGGAGAGGGGTTGGGGGAGAGGTCTATATTTTCATTTTCTAAAATTTAACCACATTTTAAAGACGCGCTACTATGCACCACAATCAATCATTTTTTGGGTTTCACTTTGTTCTACCCAACCTACATTTTTGGGCGTTTCACCCTACTACAATTTCAATAATTCTTACTAGAAATACCTCTTAGTTTAAGATTGGTAAATTATCAATTATTAAACAGGTAATTAGGGCTGGCTGATTAAATATAAAAGTATGGAGTGATATTGATTTTAGCCGATAATTGTCTTTCATGCATTACAAGGTTTTTGCTACGCAATAGCTGCATAAAGTTAGGATGAAAGGGTTGACTATTCGCGCTCAAAATTAAGGGAGAATTCTTCCGACTGTCTCCTCTCAATTCCTTACTCCTCCTGTCTCCTGTCTCCTGTCTCCTGTCTCCTGACTCCTACCCTCACCCATAAGACTTTTTCAGCACACCCTAATTATCCATTATCAATTAATGAAAATTAGTTCTCTGACTTCGTTAAAATTACTTTTGAGTCTGTATTTTGCTTAGGTTTATTTTTACGAAATAAACCGCTCATAACGATACCTGTTATTAACATCCACATTAAACCGATACCATTTAATAACACATAAAAAGGTTTAATTTCATCGCCAAGATATTCTGCTTCGTGAATTACCATTAAAATATGTGCCTGGTCTCTGGATAATCCAAACCAATTTCTGCCGAGTCGGTAAGCTACTCCTGTAATTACAGTCATAAATAATGGTAAGAAAACTATTGGCGCGACTATTCTATGGAGTTGACGAAATTTTTGTTTAATCATTTCTATTAAATAGGGAGTAGGGAGTAGGGAAGATAGGGGCATTGAGATTAGTATATGCCTATTAATTTAACTTCCTAATAAATTCTAGAGGTAAACCATCACTATCCGCAATAAACGCAACTTCATAAACATTATTTTCAATCATTTGTTGAGTAGGTTCTAACAAAATTTTTAATGGTTGAAACATTTCTGGCTGCTCTATAATTGCTGAATCAAACTGTTGTTTTAAAGAACTTAACCAACTGGGTAAATCTGCAACACTTTCAGTCAAATCAAATGATAAATGATAATATCCAACATAATTTTCATCCCCGAAAGCATCAGGAGCAGGCTTAGGTTCGGGAATTTGAATTAGTTCAATTCTACCATTTAATCCTTCCATCCAACAGGCTAAAGTATAGCCTGTGGTAAAGCGTTCACAAACTATAAAACCTAATTTTTCATAGAAAGCGATCGCTCGATGAATATTAGCAGTCCGAATCGAAGCATGGTGCATTTATTCTCATCAAATAAACTTTACTTGCAAAATTAATTTTCTACCTTTAAGGTTTAAAATTCATTAACTGATAATAGATAATTCTTTCTGACGTTAGTATCAAGTTCCTTACATAGACTTTTAATTATTAATTATTAGGAGAGGCTTTAAACCTTTGGGGATTAATTATCCATTATCAATTATCAATTATCCATTAGTAAAATTACTCAAACAATCGAAAATAGGGATACCTAACAGGTACTCCTTCCTCTTTGTCCAATTGAAAATTAATTACTTCCCAGCAAGGTTCATCCTTTGGGTCAGGACTAAATTCTACAGGTAAACCATAAAGTTTTCCTAGACAAGAATCTGAATTAGCACGCCAAGAGGTACTACGTTCCAAATAAGCACTAACTAACTCCCGATATCTTTGAGCAATAATCACACGAGTTGCCCGATATCCTTGAGTATAAAGTCGGTCGAGAGCCTCATGAATTTCAAACCTAATACCGTCGGGATGAGTATGTTGCCGATACCACTCATTATTCCAGAGGCGCCATTGGCGACCAGAGTGAAGATGAAACAATTCACCAGTATTTGGATCAGCTTCAAATGCCCCATGACGAGGACATAAATAAGTATCTGTTAGGGTGAGAGCTGGAATGGTCTGGTGACAGTGAGGACACTGAATCTCAGGACCAAAGATTGGATATTGGAGAGGGGGGTCAATAGAAAATTGGGTCATTTCAGTTATCAGTTTTCATAGTTAATGGACACCTATGATGACTTAAATTGTAATTAAGGTTGTACAAAATAATCTGATAGTATAGCGCTAGCCACAAGTCAAAAGTCAAAAGTTAAAAGTCAAAATTAATCTATGAATTAGTTTTCGGTGCTTTCATGCTCCGCAAACTGGACTTACTAATGTCTGCCCGGTAAATTTGTTGCTATAGCAACTATTAGAAGAGCTACTTAAGTAGTAGATTAAACTCTTAACTTAAATTATGAAGTAGGCAATTTCTGATGATAAAATTACCACTAGCCAAACATCAATAAATATTAACGAAGTAATGTCAAATCAGCCCTGTTTTTGGTCTCCTCCAGATTTATCGAAAGCTGCTTTTGTCGCAGATAACGCTACAGTTATGGGCACAGTAGAGGTAGGCATAGGAGCTAGTATTTGGTATGGAACTGTAGTCCGGGGAGATGTAGAAAAAATTATTATCGGAGACCATACTAATGTCCAGGATGGTGCAGTGCTGCATGGAGACCCTGGGTTGGAAACTGTGTTAGAAGATCATGTGACGGTTGGACATCAAGCTGTGATTCACTCAGCCTATATAGAAAGAGGTTGTTTAATTGGTATTGGGGCTGTAATTTTGAATGGTGTACGAGTGGGGGCGGGTAGTATGATTGGAGCTGGCTCTATTGTGACAAAGGATGTAGCGCCTTCCTCTCTGGTGGTTGGGATACCTGCAAAAAAAGTTAGGGAGCTTTCGGAGGAAGAGGTTGCTGATTTGCTTGAACACGCTGAACGTTATGAAAAGTTAGCTTTGGTTCATGCTGGCAAAGGAACTGATATTGGATTTACAAAATAAAGTCAAAAGTTAATTTAAGGAAATATCAATAATTAACCTTTTTCCTAGTTAAGTCAAAAGTCAAAAGTCAAAAGTCAAAAGTTATATGAGAAAGCTTAACATAAAATTAAAATTGCGATACTATTAAGGAATAGAGAAAAATATTTTTAAATCTTTGGGAGGAGAATAAATGGATTTTGACTTTCGCTTGTTAATCGTTCTATTTCCGATACTTGCTGCTGGTGGTTGGGCTGTATTCAATATTGGTGTTCTGGCTCTCCAACAACTTCAAAAGTTCTTAAATAAGGAAGCCTAAAGTAAGTATAATATATTTATTTAAGTGCCGACTGTTATCTAACTAGAAGAAACAGTCGGCATTTTATTGCTAATATAACAGTTTTCCAAAATTTGGAGGTACAAAGTTCTGGGGAAGTAGTGAGCAGAGAGTAGGGAAGAAGAAATAGAGATAATTTTTAAATGTACCTCACTATCCTGAAAAATGCTGTATCATCTCTGTTTGAATACCCACAAATAAAGATTTTAAATAACATCAGAATATTAGACCTCTCTGGAAAAGAGGGAGTAGGGAGTAGGGGCGATTCGCAAATCGCCCCTACGGGAGTAGAGGGAAAGAATTAATGATTTCTGCGTATGGGATGGATTTGATTTTTAATTATCACGCCTATGTCTATTAGAAAGCGATCGATGCTGATAGCTAATAGTTGACGGCTGTTAGCTCCGCATTCCGCAGGAAATGCTGATAATTTTATTTGAATTTAGGAGTATATTTATGGCAGTAGAAACTGCAGTAACTGAAACAATTATTGAGCAAAACTTAGAACAATTTCTCTTAGTTCTTTCTGTTTCTCTGAGTGTGGCTACTCTCTCGCGGGTTTTTAGTTGGTTCCGTCGAATTCCTTTTACATTATTATTAGTAATTGTGGGATTAATTCTGGCATTTATTGATATAAGATTAGTCAGTTTATCCCCGGAATTAATCCTGGAAATTTTCCTGCCTCCCCTATTATTTGAAGCTGCTTGGAATTTAAACTGGCGAGACTTAAAACGAGACTTAGTGCCTGTAGGATTTTTTGCAATTGTCGGTGTAATTATTTCGGTGGTTGGTATTGCTTATGGTTTAAATTTTTTCACTGGTATTCCCTTAGCGATCGCCTTTTTGGTTGGAGCTAGTTTATCAGCAACAGACCCCATTTCTGTTGTTGCTTTATTAAAAGAATTAGGAGCAAGTAAAAGGTTACGCACCTTGATGGAAGGAGAAAGTTTATTTAATGATGGGGTGGCAGTTGTTGCTTTTACATTGTTAGTAGGAATTCCATTAGGAACAGTCGAAAAATTTTCTATTTCAGATTCTCTATTAACTTTCTTAAGTTTTGTTGGTATTGGTATTGGTATTGGTTCGTTGGTTGGTTTTGGCATTTCCTACCTCACCCAACGTTTCGATCTACCTTTGGTGGAACAGTCTTTAACTTTGGTTTCTGCTTATGGAACTTATATAATTACAGAAAAATTGGGAGGTTCGGGAGTTATTGGGGTTGTCACAGTTGGTTTAATTTTAGGTAACTTTGGTTCCCGCATTGGGATGAACCCCAGGACTAGGTTAATAGTTAGTGAATTTTGGGAGTTTGTTGCATTTTTTGTTAACTCTATAGTGTTTTTGTTAATAGGCGATCAAATTGAATATACAATTTTGGCAGATAATATAGTATTGATCGGGGTTGCTATTGGGGCAGTGGTTATTGCACGAGCAATTTCGGTTTATGCTTTGAGTGCTTTGAGTAATTTAGTCGCTAACTCAAATATTGGTTTAAGAGAACAGACTTTGCTTTGGTGGGGAGGTTTACGAGGTTCTGTTTCTATTGCTCTGGTTTTGAGCGTACCTGTAGTTTTGCCTGGACGAGATGAAATTACGGCGGTTGTGTTTGGAGTGGTATTGTTTACATTGTTAGTGCAAGGTTTAACCACTCAGTCAATGTTGGAAATATTAGGTTTAATTGGCGATCAACCCCTACGTCAGGAATATATGGAGGCGATCGCCCGTCGTGTAGCTTTAAACCGGGTACTTAATTATGTTTCTGAGTTGGTAAGGCGACAGGAAATTGACCCAGAATATTATCGTTATCAGGCAGAAATTTTGCAAGGGGAGTTAAAGAAGTTGCAGGAGAAAATTGATAAAATGCAGGCGGAACATTCTCAATTAGTGACGTTGGATATGGAATTATTGCGGGAAGAGTTGGTAGATATTGAGGCGGATACTTATGCTGAGTTTATTCGAGCAGGTAAGTTGAATAATAATGTATCGCCACTTTTAGCAGAGGTGTTGGAAAAATAAGTACTTAGGCTAATTAAACGTAAGAAAAAATGTAGGGGCGGTTTGCGAACTACCCCTACAAAGAATTAAAAATATAAATAATTAACAATAAATTGCTAAGAATTACAAAAAAATTATTCCACCCATGTCAATAACTTAATAATTAAAATTATACTTACAGCACTTTTTAGGATGGTGAGGTACACTTTAATTAATTATCTGTTGCCTGTAGCAATAGTGCTTGTTGCCTAAAGTCCTAAAAATCTGTACCTCACTAACTCCGAAACTGCTATAAGTATAGAATTCTTTTTTCAAATTGATATTAGGAATATATAGGGCTACGCACAAGTTAAAAGTTAAAAGGTAAAAAATAATCTATGACTAATTGTGATAATTTATAAATCCTGAAACCCTTTAAAAGTCTACTATTCCCTATTCCCTGTTCCCTATTCCCTAGCGCGTAGCGCTACAACTGAAATGACAAATTATCAATATCAAGTTGGTGGATGTTTAGCAGTTGACTCTGCCACCTATATCAAACGTCAAGCAGATGTAGAATTATATCGTGGATTAAAAGCAGGAGAATTTTGTTATGTTCTTAATTCTAGACAGATGGGTAAGTCTAGTTTAAGAATCCAAACTATGGAAATTTTACAAACGCAAGGAATTGTTTGTGCTGGTATTGATTTAAGTGCAATTGGTAATTTAGATATTACTCCTGAACAGTGGTACGCTAGTGTAATTGATAGTATTGTTAGTAGTTTAGATTTATACGATCGCTTCGATTTAACAACTTGGTGGTTTGAGCATAATAACTTATCTTACGCCCAGCGTTTTAGTAAATTTATTCAATCAATTATCCTCAAGTTAATCCCCCAAAAAATCGTAATTTTTATCGATGAAATTGATAGTATTCTCAGCTTAAAGTTTCAAGTAGATGATTTTTTTACAGTCATTCGCTCTTGTTATGATAAAAGGGCACAAAATCAAGAATATAAGCGCCTAACTTTTTCTTTTTTTGGTGTAGCAACTCCTTCCGATTTAATTCAAGATAAATTGCGGAGTCCGTTTAATATTGGTCGTGGAATTGAATTAACTGGTTTTCGTTTCAGAGAAGCTCAACCTTTAGTAACAGGATTAGGCACAAAATCTACTAATCCTCAAGCAACATTACAAGCAATATTAAATTGGACTGGGGGGCAACCTTTTCTGACTCAAAAACTGTGTCAACTTACCCTAAGAGCTGAGTCTTTTATACCTACTGACAAAGAAAAAGAATGGGTAGAAGATTTAGTAAAAACTCTAATCATAAATAATTGGGAAAGTCAGGATGAACCACAACATTTACGAACGATTCGCGACCGTCTCTTATTAAGCGAGCGAAGCCATAGATTATTATTGCTATATCAAAAAATTTTGCAGACGAAAGGAGTCACAGTTCATCAAAATTCAGATCAATTAGAATTAAGATTAACTGGAGTAATTGTACAGCAGCGAGGCAAATTAAAAGTTTATAACCGAATCTACGAAACAATTTTTAGTCAAAATTGGACTAATAATGTTTTGGCAGAAGTGGGGAGAGGAAAAGATGAGAAAAATCATCTTAAATCCGATGCTAATTTATCAATGGATCGCCTGGAATATCGGAACTGTCAGATACTGCTGAACAAGGTAAAAAATTATTGGGTAAAAGGAGTTTTAGAAACTTCCTTACACGGCAAAGTATTAATTGAACTAGGATTAGAAGAAAGAAAAAATGCACTAAATCGTCCTTGGGATTTAGTTTGGGAAGACTTAGAAAATCCCCAACAAGAATTACCCCCCGGAACTCGAATTATTGATAAATTTGATGAGTTAGGTGCAGGTCGAACTTTATTAATTTTAGGTGAACCTGGTTCAGGAAAAACTACAACCTTATTAGAATTAGCGCGAGACTTAATTAATAGAACTGAAGCCGATCTAACTCAACCAATACCTGTTGTTTTTAACTTGTCTTCTTGGGAAGGAAAAAAACAAGCGATCGCCGATTGGTTAGTTATGGAATTAAATACTAAATATCAAGTTTCTCAACAAATTGGTAAAGCTTGGATAGAAGAACAAAGGCTACTTTTGCTACTTGATGGTTTAGATGAAGTTAATAGAGAGATACGAGCAGATTGTGTAGATAGTTTGAATGATTTTTGTCAACAATATGGGCAAACAGAAATAGTAGTTTGTAGCAGAATTAGTGATTATGAAGCCCTTTCAAGTCAGTTAAAATTTCAAGCAGCTATTTATTTACAGCCCTTAAGTTTAGAGCAAATTCAAGAATATTTAAAAAATGCAGGTTCAGAATTAGCAGCAGTCAGAAAAGCATTAGAATATGATGTTAAATTGCAAGAATTTTCCCGGTCTCCTTTGATTTTAACTATTATCAGTTTAGCTTATCAAGGAATATCAATCGAAGAGTTACCTAATCGCAGTAATACTGAACTAAGAGAACATTTATTTAATGCTTATATTGAGCGTATGTTTAAGCGTCGTTCCGTTAATATTCCCTATTCTCAAGAGAAAGTAAAAAAATGGCTAAGTTGGTTAGCAAAGCAAATGGTAAGAGAGTCAGAAACTGTATTTTTAATTGAACGAATGCAGCCTTATTGGTTACGAAATAAAATTTATATTATTGGTTATATTATTATTCTTTTGACAATAATTTTATTCTTATTTTGGAATGTATTTTATCAAATTTTAGATTTGTCTGAAATAGGTTGGGTTGTAACATTTCATTGTGTATACTTTTGGCGTTGTTTTGGATTTAGAACGATTCAAACAGTTACTAATTTAAAATGGTTAGGAAAATATACTATCAACCGAGTAATTATTGGCATAACTGGAGGAATAATTTCTGGTTTATTATTTATGATATTATCAGGAGCTATTTTCAAGCATAATTTCTATATTACTATGGTTAGAGGAGCAATATTTGGATTAAGCTTAGGAATAATTCTAGGAATAGTTCGGGGTATGACAGGTCCGGGAATAGAAGAAGTTACAATTCCCAATCAAGGAATTTTACTGTCAACTAAAAATTCTTTAATCTTTGGTTTAATTGCAGCTATATTAATGAGTTTAGCTGCTAAATTCTTAGACTTGTACTTCATCGTCTGGGGTCAATATGGGCTGCTTTTCGGATTAGCTGTGGGAGGGGGAGAAGCTTGTGTAAAACATTTTATTTTACGAGTTATTTTGTATTTTAATGGTTATATCCCTTGGAATTATGCTCGTTTCCTTGACTATGCAACCCAGTTAATATTTTTACAAAAAGTAGGAGGCGGCTATATTTTTATTCATCGACTATTATTAGAACATTTTGCCAGAATGCCAGAGAAAAGTTAACACTTATCAAAGTTTATGATGAGGATGGGATACTAGTGCGAAATGGCGCAAATAATACCAGTTAAAAAAAAGAATGTTACGAATAGTAAGCAGGATAAAAATAATTTACAGGATATGTTCCTTTGACGAAAAAGATAAATTATCAACTAATAAATAGCATCGCAGCTATTCATTCTGACTCCTGACTCCTGACTCCTGACTCCTAAAAAGTACCCTAGTTATTTTTAGCAAACATTTATCAAATTGGTATAACTGACCAGTTACAAAATCTTAAAAGCCTTACTAATCAATAATGCATGAATTTTAAATTGTGCATTTTGACTTATGCGTAGCGGCACTAGCCACTTTTGATTAATTTTTTGCCACACTAGAAAAATCCTCACTTATGCTTTTATTAAGTGGAACTTAATCGAGAAATACTACTAGTGCAGAATGGCGGAAATAACTGACCAGTTACATGCATCCTAAAAGCCTTACTAATCAATAATGCATGAATTTTAAATTTTGAATTTTGACTTCCGCGTAGCGGCACTAGCCGTTTCCCTGCCCGAGATGAAACGTCTAGCACTATTGTCACGCTAGCACTTTATCTAAAATCTAAAAACTGTTGCGCAATAGTTGAATTAATTATCAACCACAATCAAACTATATCACTTTATCTAAAATCTAAAAACTATTGCGCAATAGTTGAAGCTATATTATTTATCTCTAACAATGCACTTAATAGGTTTTACCCAGACCTGAAATTTACTAACAGCTATTATCTTTTACTAAGCGCAACTTTATCAAGAAATGGTAATACCTTTACTACTGTAATGAGAAGAAAAATCTGTAGCTAATACTGCCATTCATTCTAGAAAAATTAGTTATTCTCTAAAAAGGTAAATTTATAACTAAGACAGCACGTTAATCATCATGCTGACACAAATCGTTCGTCCCATGGTTCGGACTCAGGTTCGGTTATTAGCAAACTGTCACTCAACCCGTCTCACATTAATTCATACAATTGCCAAATGGCTAGGTTTTTTGGGAGTAAAAGCAGAAGTAACCGAACTTGATGCTAGTCTAGACAAAAAAATAAGTATTTCCTTAACAGTGGAAAAACCAGAATCTTGTGAAAATCAAGATTGGCAAAAAATTGTTGATGGTGTAAAACAAGAAGAAAATCAAAATAGTTCCCCAGAATTAACTACAACTGAACCTATTCAAAACATGACAACCAAGCAACAAGGAAAGCTGCAAAGGTTGATAGCTTATGTTATTCAAGCAGGGGAACCAGATCGGGAAGTTAAATGGGAAGAAATATATCCTAATTTACAACAATTAGGATTAGATGAAGAGATATTGCAAGGAATTCGTTCTGCAATTAGAATACCTCAATCTATTGATTTATTAGTTGAAGAATTAGAGCCAGATATAGCTGCTATTGCTCTACCTTTAGCCATGAATATTGCTCTTTTTGATAGACGAGTAAACTCATCTGAAGATTATGCTTTAAGTTCATTATTACAAGTAATAAAACAACCGACGACTGTAGAGAAAAATGTACAAAAAAAAGCTTTTAAGCATAAACTATATTGCCTACTAACTTCAGTTATTCCTAGATATTAATTCATGCTGAATAGACATCTGCAGCAAGTAAATCAAACTTTTCTCACACCCTTGTAGGAATGTTTCATGGAACATCCCTACATTTTTTTTTCATGCCTATAGCTAATAGTTATAATGTTGTAAGTTCGCTTAAGGAAGGCTAGCGCAGCTCATCCACTTTCAAGACAAAACTTAGGATGTGTAATTAATTTTGCATAGGAACTTATAATCTAGTTGAAAGTTAAAAACTGACTGTTGAATGCTTACGGTAGAGAAAAGACAAAAGGGAAGGAGAAAGAGAGGAAAGGAAAATTTTTTTTTGACTAATTGCCTGGACTTGATTATTTTATTATAAACATTGAAAAAACATGATATGCAGCCTATAGTAAACATTGATTTTGCCTCCTTCCTTCTTCAAAATTAAAAATTAAATAGTCAAAACAATCTTACCAAGCATCGAACCTCCTTCTAACATTCGGTGTGCTTCCATTGCATCATCTAAAGGAAAAGTTTTATTGACATTAATTTTTAGTTTTCCTTGGTCAAATAACCGCCCACATTGCTGCAAAATCTTAGCTTGATCCTCTTGAGCTTCCGTTAATCCTTTCATCATCGGAGTTAACATTAACTCTAACGCTATTCTGAGATTTCTTTGCCTAGCAACTTTTAAATTTCCCAAACTATAATTTGGTTCTAAAATTGTCACTAAATCACCATAAACTTTCACTGCTGGAATAGTGTCATAAAAAACCTTTCCGCCAATAGTATCAAAAGCTAAATCTACCCCTTCTCCATTCGTCCAATCTAACACAGCTTGCACAAAATCTGTATTCTTAAAAATCGCTAAATCTCCACCTAAACTTTTAACAAAATCTGCTTTTTCTTCTGAACTAATAGTAGTAGCAACCTCAGCACCTTGTAATTTTGCTAACTGTATAGCTACATGACCGACACCCCCTGCACCACCATGAATTAACACTTTTCTGCCAGCTTGTAATTTGCCTCTGTCATACAAAGATTCCCAAGCAGTAATTAAAACCAAGGGTGCAGCAGCAGCTTCAACAAAGGTTAAAGAACTCGGTTTTTTTGCTACAAATCTTTCATCCACAACAGCTAATTCTGCATAATTTCCAGGAGTTAATCCAATCCCACTATTACAAAAATAAACTTCATCTCCCACTTGAAACTTTTTGACATTTTTACCAATTTCTGTCACGATCCCTGCTGCATCACATCCTAAAATAGCTGGCATTTGCTCTGGGTAAAATGTACCACGAGTACGTAATTTAGTATCAATAGGATTTACCCCAGCAGCTTTTAAACTAACCAATATTTCTCTGTCATTTTCAATTACAGGGTCAGCAACCTGCTGTACTTGTAAAACTTCTGGAGCCCCTGCTGATGTCATTAAAACTGCTTTCATAATTTGTTTTCTCCTGATTTTAGAAGGAAGAAGGAAGAAGGAAGGAGAAAGGAGGAAGGAGGAAAGCTTTATATTTTATGTCCGGATCAATACTAGCTTTAAAGTCATTGCGACTGGAATGTAGTAGAAGGAAGCAATCTCTTATGTATTAATTAGCTATTTCTTCTCTTTATTCCTTGTGTCGATCTTCCAACCCACACTCTCCACACTCCCCACACCTCCCACACTCCGCATCCCCCCATCGCTGATGCTCACCTACATAGTCAAAGACTGCGGGTTAGTTTCAATCAACTTCGCCAAATCTTGCAAGAAAGCAGCAGCATCAGCACCATAAATAATTCGATGATCACAAGTAATATTCACCTGCATTTGGCGCTTAACTCCAATCATCCCATCAGCAGTTGCCACTACTTGAGGTTGAGATGCACCAATAGCTAAAATCGAACCCTGACCAGGTGGTAAAATAGCATCAAACGTATCTACCCCAAACATTCCCAAATTAGACAGAGTAAAAGTACCAGTGCTGTATTCATCTGGTTGCAATTGTTTTGCCCGCGCTTTATCTACTAAACCTTTCCAAGTGCGAGACAAAGAATAAATATCCATCTTGTCAGCATTTTGCAATACTGGTGTAATCAAACCACCATCTGGCATTGCTACCGCCACAGCAATATTAATCCCAGAAGGATACTGAATACCTTGATCTACATAAGCAGCATTCACTAAAGGATGTTGTTGTAAAGTCATTGCCACTGCTTTTGCCAAAATAGCAGTCATTGTCACACCCTTAGACTTAATCTGTTTGTACAACCCATCCAAATTATCTGTAGCGATCTTATAACTAACATGGAAAGTAGGTACAGATAAACTTGTCATCATATTCCGCACCACTGCATTTTGCAGAGTATTCATTGGCACAACTTGCCCAGGAGTTACTGGAGTAGGAGGTGCAGATGGTATTGGTGGAGGTGCTGGAATAGATGGTTGAGTAGAAACAATAGGGGTAGCAATATTCACTGGTGCAGCTACCGCAGTAGGAGTACGACCTGCCGCCATTTCTACATCCTCTGCCACAATACGACCATGAGGACCACTACCTTTAAGGGTACTCAAATCCACCTTCAAGTTTTTGGCCAATTTTTTGGCACGAGGAGAAGCAATAACCCGTCCATTACGACGACTAGAATTGTCTTGGACTTCTGTTGCGATAGAAGCAGGAGCTGTAGCAACTGCTGTTGCAGAGCTAGAAGCAGTAGCAGCAGCAGCAGCAGTTTCTTTCTTCTCTGGAGTCCCGCCTTGCTGTTTAGCTTGTTCAATTTCTGCTTCAGTTTCGGCCAACAAAGCAATGGTAGAACCTACTAGAGCAACATCTCCGGCTGCCACAACTATTGTGGCCAAATATCCAGAGGAAAAGGACTCCACATCCATGTCTGCTTTGTCTGATTCTACCACTACTACTGTTTCGCCTTTTTCGACCCAATCACCGGGGGATTTTTGCCAAGAAACAATTTTACCCTCGGTCATAGTAGAACTAAGGGCAGGCATAAATACATCGTTAATCATGTTAGTTTTCCGTCGTTTTTTTTGTGGACAAATTGTTTAGATAGGAACGCGTAAGTCAGAAGTCAGGAGTCGGAATTAATTAGTGGTAAATTCATACCTGCCGCGCTCTTACAAGAGCAGAAAATCTTATGTTTAGTGGAGGTCTGAAAAGCACTCCCCAATATCCGCCAGCCTTACAGAATTTTTGTCTAAATTCTGAATCCAAGGGTGAATCTTAAACCTAGTATCGAATACCTAATGCCTTGTTCAACCCAATTCAGAACTTCTCTATATCCTTGTTAGTCAGATGATGATAATAAATTTACCTGCTAACTGCTATCTTTATTCTTGAATAAAGATAGATTTTTTTGCATTGATTTACAAGCCCAAATAAATCATGAATTGCGAGCAACTTTATTAATGGGATTAGCTATTAGTTGATTACCATGAAAGAAGAAATTAGAACGTAATAAATCAATTTTAGGCAAGAGGAATATAGATCAAAGGGAAAAGAAAAAAAAGTAGGTTTATCTCATTAATTTCAGAACTAATATAGTATCAATTCCCAATATTTAATTATTTACTGGATACCATTTTTCCTTTTTCCCGATCCTCCATATCTCCCTAATAAAAAATACTTTTCTAGACTTCTCCTTTTTCTTTAAACTTCACCTCTTACTTCCTCAATTACCCCATCCCGGAGTAAAATTTCTACTTGCATTTTTTTGATCAAATTATCTCCAATATCCGCAGTAAATACACTTTCAATTTGACCTTGACTAACTTGTTGTTCCAATTCTAATGTTTGTACTTGTTGTAGTTGTTGTAGAGCTTGATTTTTCTGATCTAAAAGCTCATTTTTCTTTTGATTTACCTGAAGTTGAATATTATCAATCTGCTGTTGTACTTGAGGACCAGGAGGTTGTACACTTTGCTTCTGAACTTCAGAAATCATTCGTTGACCTTGCATTTCCAGTCGTTGCAATTCACTATCTAAATTATTAATTTGGCTTTGTAATTGTTGTTGAGCTTCTTCTTTCCAGCGTGGGGTAACGACTACTTTAACATTAATCGCTCGCTTTAGAAGTAATTGTGTTTGAGAATACTCCATAAAATTGTTCTTGTTAGTTTCTTTTGTGTTTACAAATACGCGCGAGAAAATTGATTGTAGACTTTAAGATTTCAGAGCATCTAGTTGAGATAAAAAATCCAAAATCCACAACAGTGATTAATCAATCAAACATTCTGTTAATCATATCGTGGTAATGTTCCGTAACAATGGGACGCTTAATCTTCATTGTTTGAGTCATCATGCCATTCTCGATAGTCAACGGCTCCAGAATCAAGCTAAAAGGTCCTATACGGTCATCTGGCCGATATCCAGGGCGGTTTTTTACTTCTCGATTCAACTCTTGACGGAATAACTCTTGAACCTTCTGGCTTTCCCAATTAATATCAGGTTTAGAAGGATCAGATTGAGCAGCCCACTCTTCCACAGCCTCAATATTAGGCACAATTAAAGCACCCAAAAATTTCTGGTCTTGCCCCACCAACATAATTTGGTCTATATATTGACTACGGGCACAAGCATCTTCAATAGGCTGAGGTTCAATATTTTCTCCATTAGTCAAAACAATTGTATCTTTTGCCCGCCCCGTTAAGACTAAATCATTTCTAGGAGTCATCCAACCAATATCACCAGTATTAAACCAACCCTCTGAGTCAATAGCTTTATTAGTCGCTTCAGGATTTTGATAATAACCCGCCATAATTTGTGGACCCCGCGCTAAAACTATTCCTTTCTCTCCAGGAGATAAAGTTTTGCCACTTTCTGGGTCAACTATTTTAATCTCAGCTCCCGGAATAGGTCTTCCAGCGGACCCCCGCAAATTTTCCCAATGGTGTCGGGCGGTCAAAACTGGGGAAGTTTCTGTTAAACCATATCCAACCAATAAACCTATACCCACTGCTTCAAAGAAATTTTCTAAGTGCATTGCTAGGGAACCCCCCCCACTCACGGCAAATTTTAACCGACCTCCTGTAGCTTGACGGATTTTTTGATAAACAATTTTTTCTCCCAAAATATGAAGAGGCAATAATACCCAACTCTTTAAAGTTGCTAGGAATTTTTCAGACTCAGAAGGTTTGTCAAGTTGTAAAACTAATCCTTGACTAATGCGCCTAGCTGTGGTGTATTGCTCACTTATACCGAAGAAAAAATTTGCTAATTTTTGTTTAGTTGCTGGTTGTTCCCGTAGTTGTTTTTGTACTCCGTCATAAATTAGTTCCCAAACCCTGGGCACACTTATGACGTAGTGGGGTTTGTATTCTTGGAAATCTTTTTTCAGATGACGTTTAGTAGTATAAATTGCAGTACAACCTTGAGAGAGGAAAAAATATTCTCCAGTTCGACCAAAAGTATGCCAAGTTGGTAAGATATTCAAGGTGCATTCTCCTGGTTGTGGTTGTAAAATTGCACCAATATTATTGATTTGATATAGCAAGTTACCGTGGGTGAGCATTACTCCCTTGGGCTTGCCAGTGGTGCCAGAAGTGTAGAGTAAGGTAGCTAGAGTTTCCAGATTTTGGTTTGTTGGTTTGAGGGGAGCTTCTTCTCCTGTGGCAATTACTTGGGAAAATTTGACCACAGGTAGATTGTCAGAGTTTGGATCTTCCTCAGATAGGAGAACAATTAGATGTATGGGTAAGTCTTGTAGGCGATCGCTCAATTTCTGTAACAAGGCCAAATTTTCTACGACCAAACTAACACTACCACTATCTTGAAGAATGTAAACCAGTTCTTCTATATCTGCAGTTCCACTTCTAACTACATCCGCAGCACCCGCAGCAATAATACCTTGGTCAGCAATCATCCACCGGGGGCTATTATCAGCAAATAAGGCCACTCTAGGAGGTAGAGATGTGCCATTTTCTGTGGAGACAACCCCCAAAGCTTGTAAACCAGCAGCAAACTTTTGAATCTGTTGGTTAAGTTCTTCGTAGGTAAATTTTACTTCTGGTGTAACGTGGGGGTCGTGGAGGGCGGTAATTTGGCCGAAGTGTTTGGCAGCCAATGGCCATATTTCCGAGAGAGATTGAACAGAGTCGTAGAGAGTGACTGTTTGGAGATTGGCACGTTCGCGATCGCTCATTTGCCAGGAGTTGGAGGAGTTGGGAGATTTTATAGATGTGGTCATTGTCTACTTCCTAAAAGTATTTGGTTATAAGTCTAGTATCCGAAAATTTTGGGCAAGTTTACTAATTTTAGGGACAGTTTTTTAACTTACCCCTGGTATTGATTTTCTCCCATCTTGGCAAAGTATGAGGCTTTTAGAAGTCAGAAGTCAGAAGTCAGAAGTCAAAAGTTAGAAGTTAGGAGTCAGAAGTTAGGAGTCAGAAGTTAGGAAATATTAATTCATTTGATAAATAAGTAGTGCTGTGACACACCTAAAATGTTGCAATAGTAGGGGCGGGTTCCCCGTTAAGTTAACGGTTCAACCACCAGATGAGATGAACCTGCCCCCTATATAGGGCTTACGTCAAGGCTTTCAGTATTATCAAAATTCTCGATCTTTAATATTATTAAACGAAAGGAAATTAGCCTATAGAAGCTGATGTAAAAGATTAAAATTAACTTTCTCAAAGAAACAATGACTAACAGAATACTTAAGGATCGTTATCAAATTATCTCTGAGTTAGGAAAGGGTGGTTTTGGAACGACTTATTTAGCTAGGGATATAGAGCTTTCTAATCATCCTCAATGTGTTGTTAAACAACTAGCTCCATTAGACCCACGACCGAAAGTTTTTCAAGTGGCTAAAAGTTTATTTGAAAAAGAAGCAAAAGCCGTAAAAAATTTGGGAAAACATAATCAAATACCTGGATTTTTTGACTATTTTGAAGAGGGAGGGCAATTTTATTTAGTACAAGAATTTATTGAAGGAAATGACTTAGCAAAAGAGATTTATTCTCAAAGAATATTTACAGAAAATGAGACCGTTAAACTATTGACTGAAATCTTAGAAGTTTTAAAATATGTGCATCAGCAAAATGTAATTCATCGTGACTTAAAGCTTCAGAATATTATGCGGAGACAATCTGATGGAAAAATTGTCTTAATAGATTTTGGGGCAGTGAAAGAAATTAAAGGATTAACAGTGACAAGTGAAGGTCATACAATTACAACAATAGCAGTGGGAACTCCTGGATATATGCCCAGCGAACAAGCAGCAGGTAAACCTAAATTTTGTAGTGATATTTATGCTGTGGGAATGATAGGTATTGAAGCATTAACTGGAATGCGGGTAAATCAGTTTCGTGAAAATCCATCCACTGGTGAAATTATTTGGAAAAACCAAGTTAATGTAACTAATAATTTGGGTTCAGTTCTGGATAAAATGGTGTTGTATGATTGGAGAAATCGTTATCAAACTGTTGATGAAGTTATCGGTGAATTAAGGAATATTGGTAAACGCCCACTTTCTTATAAACGTTTGGGAATTGCTGCTGGTATTGCTGCTTTGGTTGGTCTTGCTTTGGTTGGTGTTGCTTCTATCTTCTCAAAAGGAGTCATAGAAGCAGGGCATGGGAAAGATGTGGAGGCAATGTACAATCGTTTGGATGCTTTGGCAGAAGCAGGGCAATGGCGTAAGGCAGATCGACAGAATTGGCAATTAATTAACCAAATTGGCGATCAGGATGGGGATTACTCTTACATATCTGCCTTAGAAGCAGAGCAATTTTCTTGCCCAGATTTGCAGCGAATTAATCAAATTTGGACACAAAGATCGAATGGCAGATTTGGCTACACTGCCCAGCTTCAGGTAATTCAAGAAAATGGGGACAACCTGAAAGTTTTTCGAGACAATGTTCAAGCTTGGCGACGGTTCGCGATCGCCGTAGGATGGAAAACAGGAACAGATAAGGATGACAATGGCTACCTCTTGGATAAAGACCTTAAGTTTACAATGGATGCTCCAAAGGGACACCTCAGTACCGACGATGAAAATTTTGACTTAATTCTAATTCGAGCTTCCCAGTGTGAATTATGATCTAAAGAAATTTGAATGTGCATAAGTTTAATCCTCTCAAGAACTAATATTAGTTGAGTTTCGCTGAATTTTTATTTTTTATATTTATGAACAGTATATTACGAGTTAAACTGCTAAAGCTAATATTCCTTAGTTTCATAGTCTTTATTGTCATTTCTTGTGCTGAAAATTCTCCTAAATTGAATGGTGACCGTATTTCGGAGCGTATTACATTTGGAGAGCGATCCTTAGCAAATCCAGAGGAAGTTAGACCTGAAAGAGAAAGAGGAATTAATTCAATTGCCAATAGGAATTACGATCGCGCATTTAGAACTTTAACTAATTACTTGGAATCAACACCCAATGATCCAGAAGCACGAATTTTTCTGAATAACCTAGAAGTTGAAAAAAGTAAAAAACCTTACCACGTTATTGCTGTATCTATGCCAATTAGTAGTAATTTGAATGCTTCTCTGGAAGTTTTGCGTGGAGTTGCTCATGCTCAGTATGATTGGAATTTTTCTAGATCGGGTGGTGAAGGAATGCTGAAAGTAGCAATTGTTGATGATGATGATGATAACCCTAATAATGGTACGAAAATTGCGGAAGAAGTTGCCACAGAGTTAGGCAAGAGACAGGAAATTCTAGGAGTAGTTGGTCATTACACAAGTGACACTTCCCTAGCAACAGCCAATATTTACAAAGATTACCAGCTTGTATCGATATCTTTTAGTACCTCTGTTGAGCTAACAAATTACAGTCCTTATTTTTTTCGCACTGTACCTAACGATCAAGCAGCTGCAAAAGCTTTAGCAAAATATGCTCAGACTGAGTTTAACTCAGTAAAAGCAGTGGTATTTTATAACTCAGATAGCAAGTACAGCAAATCCCTAAGTCAAGAATTTATCTCTGAGATAGGGAGAAGGAATATTATTCTGAGAGAAAACCCAGATTGCGATCTATCTACATGGTCAAAAAATCCTGAAGGTTGGCGTGAGAAAGCAACTAAAGTTCTGAATAGGGCAAAAGATTCAGCAAATGTGTTGATGCTAGCTCCCAGTTCAGGTTATTTAGATCGAGCTCTGGAAATACTTCAGGTTAATCAAGGGGATTTACCAGTATTAGGTGGGGATGAAGTTTACTCTGCAAAGACTCTTGAGAAAGGTAGAGATAGTGCTTTAGGAATGATTGTAGCTATAGCATGGGATATTGAAGTAAATGAAGCAGGTTCAGATTTTCCCGAACGCTCTCGAAAACTTTGGGGAACTTCAAGTGTGAATTGGCGAACAATTACTGCGTATGATGCAGTTCAAGCTCTTGGGAAAGCAATTGACGATCAAGCTAAACCAACTCGTGAAGGTGTTCGGGAGGAGTTATCATCAAACTTTTCTACACCTGGAGCATTGAGAGCAGTAAAATTTTTAGATTCTGGTGACTATGATGGTGATATTCAATTAGTGGAAGTTGTGAAGATTGGGTCTCGGTATGACTTTGTACCTCTTAAGCGTTAAGAAGTTGTTTGAAAAGTATTGTATAGAACCGATAAATCCTAAAAACCTAACCCCCCTTCCCTACCAGGGAATGGGGGTTTCAAAGCCTCTCTCCTCGCAGGAGAGAGGTTTGGAGAGAGGTTTTTATGAATTTACAAACAGCTTCTAAGGAACTTAGATAAGAGATGTTAGATTAATGAGGTAGAGTTATAAATTAATATAACTTTCTCAAAAAAACAATGACTAACAGGATACTTAGACATCGCTATAAAATTTTATCAGAGTTAGGAAAAGGTGGTTTTGGCACTACTTATTTAGCTACCGATCTAGATCTTCCTAATAATCCTCCATGTGTTGTTAAACACCTGGCTCCTTCTGACCCACGACCAAAAGTGTTTCAAATTGCTAAAACTTTATTTGATAAGGAAGCAAGAACATTACAACATCTGGGAGAACATAATCAAATCCCCAAATTACTAGCTTACTTTGAAGAGGATAAACAATTTTATTTGGTGCAAGAGTTTGTTAAAGGTTATGACTTAACAAAAGAGATTTATTCTGGCAAAAGGTTTAGCGAAAATGAGGTAGTCAAACTATTAGTTGAAATTTTAGAAGTTTTAAAATATGTGCATCAGCAAAACGTAATTCATCGTGACTTAAAACCTCAGAATATTATGCGTAGAGAATCTGATGACAAAATAGTTTTAATCGATTTTGGGGCTGTCAAAGAAATTAAAGGATTAACCGTAACAAGCGAAGGTCATACAACTATTACTATAGCTGTGGGAACTCCTGGATATATGCCTCTTGAACAAGCAGCAGGTAAACCAAAATTTTGTAGTGATATTTATGCTGTGGGAATGATGGCTATTGAAGCATTAACTAGAATCAAAGCTGGTAAATTACAAGAAAATAAATCTACAGGTGAAATTATCTGGAAAAACCAAGTTCATGTGAGTGAAAAATTGGGTAGAATTTTAGATAAAATGGTTGCTGATTATTGGAGGCATCGTTATCAAAATATTGATGAGCTAATAACTGAATTAGGAAAGATTGGTAATCAACCTATCTGGGGATTAAGATTTAACAACTTTTTTAGCAGGATTTCAAGTGAATTATCTGAGCAGTTTAATAATAATGTAAATAATCAATCACAGTCTTCCACATCACAACAAGCAACAGCTTTAATATTTAAGAATATTGATTGTACTAAATTGCATGATTTATTAGCAGCAAAAAAGTGGAAACAGGCAAATTGGGAAACAAATATAGTTATGCAAAAAGCTGCGAAAATAAGATTGCTAGTAAAATTTTTGGGAGTATTTGGTTGGGGATTAAATTCCCAGAATATGAAACAAATTTCTTGTACTGACTTGCAAACTATTGACCAACTTTGGCAACAATACAGTAACGGTAAATTTGGATTTAGTATACAAAAGCAAATTTACTTGGATACGGGAAATAATCCCTTAGAATTTACAAAAGAAACTTATCAAAAATTTTCCGAGAAAATTGGATGGAAACTAAAGCGAAATAAGGGACTTCTGGGTGGATGGTTATTATATTGTAATTTAATCTTTAAAAACAAAGCCTCTAGAGGACATCTCCCAGTATTAATAACTTCAAAAATTCGATTTTGGTCTGTATTATGTGGACTGGCATTTTGTTCTAGTATAGTCGGTCTATTTAGCATTTATAGTTATTTAGTTTTACAATTGTATTACATCTACGGTGGTTTAATTAATAATTTGTTTTTGATTTTAAAGGCGCAGTACAAGTATGGTGCTTTGATTGGTCGTGGAATTTTTGTTATTTTAGTATTTATTATCTTTTTTGGTATTTTGTTATTTTTGATTTGGGCTAGTAGAATAATTAGGCTTAACTATTTAATCAGAAGGCGTTGGTATTTGTCGAATTCTCATTCATATTTTTGCTTTCTTTCACACAGACTTGATGAATGTAACATAGAAGGGTTTAAGTCATCTACATAAGAAAATTAAGAGTTACTCTGTTTGATTATTTTAATTAAAATACAAATCAAGGGGAATATATAGCAATAATTTTAGTATTGCATACGACTATTCTAGCTTATTTATTAATCCCTTACTCCTGACTTCTGGCTGCTGAGTCGTAATAATATAAAATTGATATAATATTATTTTCGGTTAAATAGTTATTATAATTACAGTTCGTAGTAGGGCTTTAGCCCGAACTGTAGATAGGGCTGAAGCCCTACTACAAACAAAAACTTTATTATAAGTGATTATCCGTTAGCGTAGCTCCCCCGGAGGGGGCATATGATATAACTTAATAAAAAACAATGACTAGCAAAACACTTAGACATCGCTATAAAATTTTATCAGAGCTAGGCAAAGGTGGTTTCGGCACCACTTATTTAGCTACTGATCTAGACCTTCCCAATCATCCTAAATGTGTTGTTAAACAACTCGCTCCATCAGACCCTAGACCACAAGTTTTTCAAATTGCTAAAACTTTATTTGAAAAAGAAGCCATAACATTACAACGTCTGGGAGAACACAATCAAATCCCCAGATTATTTGCCTACTTTGAAGAGGGCGAGCAATTTTATCTAGTTCAGGAATTTATTCAAGGTAACGATTTAACAAAAGAGATTTATCTAGGGCAAAAAATCACTGAAGAACAAGCAATTCAACTATTAACTGAAATCTTAGAAGTTTTAAAGTATGTACATCAACAAAATGTAATTCATCGTGACTTAAAACCTCAGAATATTATGCGGAGAAAATCTGATAAAAAAATAGTTTTAATTGACTTTGGTGCAGTCAAAGAAATTAAAGGGTTAACCATAACAACTGGAGGTCATACAACCCACACAATAGCAGTAGGAACTCCTGGATATATGCCCGGTGAACAAGCAGCAGGTCAACCGAGATTGTGTAGCGATATTTATGCTGTGGGAATGATGACTATTGAAGCATTAAGTGGAATGCAGGCAAGTCGATTAGCTAAAGACCCATCCACTGGTGAACTTATCTGGAAAAACCAAGTTAATGTGAGTGAAAAATTGGGTATAGTTCTAGATAAAATGGTTGCGGATTATTGGAGACATCGTTATCAAACTATTGATGAAATAATGGTGGAATTAAATGATAATAATTATGTGAATAATCAATCACAACAACAAACAGTTTTAATACATAAAAATCAGGTTAATAATCAACAACCAACTATTCCTCCTTCTGCTTCACCGTCATTTACCCCACAACCTTCACCAACTCCCTCTCCAAGTTGGGTCAAAATAGGCTTAGGTATTGCTGGCGGTGCTATTCTTGCTGGTATTATTATTATTCCTAATATTCTTAGGCAAAAAGAAACATCTTCACCATCACCTACTGTCAACGTTCAAGAGCAGGAAATATCTTCACCATCACCTCCACCTACCCTCAACGATCAAGACCAGGAAAAACTTTTACCACCACCCCTACCACCATTACCACCTCTACCACCACTACCACCTACCCCCAACGATCCCAAAATAAAAATTAGAGAAAGACTTCTCAAGAACCAGGAAAAATTTTTACCTGCACCAAACCGCAATACTATCTCCTACGCCAAAAATATTTCCGAAATTCACACTCTTACTGGTCATAACGACTGGATTCGTTCTGTTGCGGTAAGTCCAGATGGACAGACTATTGTTAGTGGTAGCTATGACAAAACCATCAAAGTCTGGGATGTCCCAACTGGTAGTCTCAAGATGACTCTCTCTGACAATAGTGAACCAGTTTTGTCGGTGGCTATTAATCCCAACGGGAAAACTATTGTTAGTGGTAGCGCTGACGGCACGATTAAGGTTTGGGATTTAGCAACAGGAACTCTCAAAGCTACTCTTACTGATCATAGGAAGGAAGTTTATTCTCTTGCTATTAGCTCCGACGGACAAACTATTATTAGTGGTAGTGCTGACGGCACGATTAAGGTTTGGGATTTAACAACAGGAACTCTCAAAGCTACTATTAATGGTCATAGTAACGCTGTTTATTCTGTTGCCATCAGTTCCGACGGACAAACTATTGTGAGTGGTAGTGGTGATAGCACGATTAAGGTTTGGGATTTAGCAACTGGTAATCTCAAAGCTACTCTCACTGGTCATAACGACCAAGTTTTTTCTATTGCCATCAGTCCTGACGGACAAACTATTGTGAGTGGCAGCGCTGACGGCATAGTTAAGGTTTGGGATTTGGCAACTGGTAATCTCAAAGACACTCTCACTGGTCATACTAAGGAGGTTTGGTCTGTTGCTATTAGCTCAGATGGGAAAACCATTGTTAGTGGTAGCGAAGACAAGACTATCAAAATCTGGGATTTGGCAACTGGTAATCTCAAAGACACTCTCACTGGTCATCAATGGGTAGTTACGTCCGTTGCCATCAGTGCCGACGGACAAAATATTATTAGTGGTAGTGACGACAAAACTATTAAAGTCTGGAGTGAATTCGCAGATTACTCTAAAATAAAAAAGCTGCTTGCAGAAGGAAAGTGGAAAGAAGCAGATCGGGAAACAGAAAAGATTATGCTTCAAGTTGCCAAGCGAAAATCCGAAGCATGGTTAAATCCCGTTTCAATATCTACATTTCCTTGTTCAGACCTCAAAAAAATAGACAAACTTTGGGTAGAAAATTCTAATGGGCATTTTGGTTTCAGCGTGCAAAAACCAATCTATTTAGAAACAGGAAATAAGCCAAGAAATTTTCAAGAAGAACCCTATAAACTTTTTGGCAAAACTGTTGGATGGTATCAAAATGATAACTGGTTAAAATATGATGAGCTAGCCTTTGATTTTCCTGAAAACTCACCAAAAGGTCATCTTCCTCCTCCCCATCGTAAAAGAACAAGTGCTGCACTTGCTCCATACCATTATCTGATGGATAAACTAATAAAATGTAATTTGTAATCTAAATTTCGTATATTTAAGCTACATTATGGCCAGGTTAGTTAGTAGCAGTAGTTGATAGTTAAGTAGTTATAACAAGCATGAAAAAATAATATTACAAAGAGCAAATAGAATTCTGGGAAACTTAATTTATGATAGTCCAAAGATGAAGATTTATATCATGTTCGGATAATTTAGTTATAATAAATTTTTGGTTTGTAGTTGGGCTTTAGCCCTAAGATATTTCCCTGGCTAGAGCAAAACTACGAGCATAATTATGACTGTCATAGCGAACATGATATTACTTATATGAAATACGAAAAATTATGCTACAAACAAAGCATCAGATAAAGCTTATAATATAAAATACAAAAAATTTACAAATAAATATATGAATCTCTCTATTAATTTTTGGTAGCAAACATTAACGTATTTCATATTACCACTTACTACCTAAAACCTAAAATTTATTTGTAGAAAATATTTATGAAGCTGGTATTAGACGTAATTAAATGTAATTAAACTTTACTATTTGTAGTGATATTTATGCTGTAGGAATTATAGGTATTGAAGCATTAACTGGAATGCATGCGAATAATGTTTACTACCAAAGATTGATGGATAGATGGGGAGATTCGTATATTTTATTTGCACAATTTTTTGTATTTCAGATTAGAAGCTTTATTTGTAGCGTAATTTTTCGTATCTCATATAAAATTAATTTACTGTCTTTTTTATTTGTACTTAATTAATGAATTTACCAATTATTTATCATCCTAATTATATTGCACCTATGCCATCTGGTCATCGCTTTCCGATGGCAAAATTCAAACTACTTTATGAAATGTTACTGGCAGATGAAGTAACAAATAAATCCCATTTTTTTACCCCAGATTTCCCACCTTTAGAATGGATAGAATTAATACATAATCCCAACTATATAGAAGGATATTGTAACGGCACTTTAGACCCAAAAGCACAAAGACGAATCGGTTTGCCCTGGAGTGAAGCATTAGCAAATCGAACTTGCATTGCTGTGGGTGGTGCAATATTAACAGCGCAGTTGGCATTGAAACATGGTTTAGCTTGCAATACTGCTGGTGGCACTCATCATGCGTTTCCCAGTTATGGGTCTGGATTTTGTATTTTTAATGATTTAGCGATCGCTGCTCGTGTGATTCAAAAATTAGGATTAGCAAAAAAAATTCTAATAGTAGATTTAGATGTGCATCAAGGAGATGGCACTGCTTGGATATTTCAAAACGATCCTACTGTATTTACATTTTCCATGCACTGTGGTATTAATTTTCCCAGTAGAAAACAAATTAGCGATTTAGACGTACCTTTGCCAGAGGGAATGGATGACGATCGCTATCTCCAGACATTAGCAGAATATTTACCAGATTTGTTGTCAGAAGTCAAGCCAGATTTGGTTTTGTATGATGCAGGAGTCGATACTCATATCCATGATGTTTTGGGAAAGTTAGCTTTGACAAATACAGGAATATTTCGGCGGGAGATGCAAGTATTGAGTACCTGTGTAGGAGCAGGTTATCCCGTCGCTTGCGTTATTGGTGGTGGGTATACTAAGGATATGAATTCATTGGTTTACACTCATTCATTATTGCATCGTGCTGCTAGAGATGTTTTTCAGCAGTATCGACTGTGATAGTGAGATGGGGTGATGGGGAGCTGGGGAGATAGGGAGACTAAGCACTAATTAAGCCTTTGTTTGTAGTTGGGCTAAAGCCCATGATATGTCTGGGCTAAAGCCCAACTACGATCATGATTATGTTTTACCTATTAGACATCTCCGATAATAAAAAATAAAATCAATTATTTCCCCCTACTGGACTGTTTCATCTTCAATGTTGCAACAGGAAATTGGTCAGAGATTGCTATCCTAACGGACTGCTCCGCATTCATGTCGGCTCTTAGCCGAAACACTATCGTTTGCGATAGCAAACCTGCGCTTTTCATGTCGGCGACAGCCGAAACGCAATGACTATTCTAATGTACTGTTTTAGCTGAAATAGTCTACTACCCTCTACTACCTACTCCCTATTCTAAAAAATAATCAAGTAACGCCTGAGTTGTTTCCTCTGGCGCTTCCTCTGGCACAAAATGACCGCAAGGCAAAGCTTGACCGCGGACATCTATCGCTCTTTCTCGCCAGGTTTCCAATACATCATAACATTTTTCCATCACTCCCAACCCTCCCCACAATACCAATAACGGACATTGTATTTTGCTGTCAATATCTGCTTCATCATGTTCTAAGTCAATAGAAGCAGCAGCACGGTAGTCTTCACAAGTAGCATGAATACTCGCGGGTTCACTAAAACAACGAACATATTCTGCTATGGCAGTCTCAGTGAAGCCTGCTTGGTTAGCACTCCACTGTTTTAGTTTACTCTCCAAATAAAATGCAGGATCGGAACCGATGAGACGTTCAGGAATATTATTCGGTTCGAGGAGAAAAAACCAGTGGGAGTAAGCAGTAGCGAGTTGTTGGTTGACTGTTTGAAAAATTTTTCTTGTGGGTACAATGTCAAGCACTGCTGCTTTTTCCACACAGTCGGGGCGATCGAGTAATAGGCGATGGAGAACTCTACCGCCGCGATCGTGACCTGCTGCTAAGAATTTTGGGAAACCCAGAGCTGCCATTACTTCTACTTGGTCTTGGGCGGTGACTCGTTTGGAATAGGTGAGATGTTGGGGGTCTGAGGGTGGTTTGTCGCTGTCGCCGTAACCCCGCAAGTCTGTACAAATGACAGTGAAATGTTGGGCGAGGGTAGGGGCGACTTTGTGCCACATAATGTGGGTTTGAGGATAGCCGTGCAATAGTAGTAGTGGAGGTCCGTCTCCGCCTTTTGATAAATTAATGGTGACATTGGAAGTGGTGATTTTGTGGTAGGTAAATTGTTCAAACATAAGAATTTAGTCTGGTAGGTAAATAGTGATTTTTTTAGATTACTGGTAAGTTTAATTTAGTTGGGCTAGGCCATCTTAAAATATACTGATAATTTTACACGAAAAAAAAGCTTTACATCTTGATTTTTCAGGATTTCTCTTGGTACGGGGTGTAGAGTTTATGTAATTATACGATTATAATGTTGCTATCTGTTTTCTATTTCTGGCCTAGATACCACTTACACCTAATACTATTAACAAGGAGTAAAAATAATGGAACCTGTGTCATTAACTGCAGCAGCGATCGCTACTTTGGCTTTTACAAAAGCTCTGGAAAAAACTGTCGAAAAGTTTACTGAAGGAGCATTGAAAAAAATGGACGAGCTACGTCTGAAGATTTGGGATAGGTTAAAAGGTAATTCTAAGGCAGAAAAAGCTATAACAGCAGTTGAGCAAGGCTCGAAACAGGAAATAGAAAGATTGGCAGTATATCTCCAGGATGTGATGGAAGATGATCAGGAGTTTGCTGCTGAAGTCCAAGCACTAGCCAAAGAAATTGAGGCAGGAAAAAAACAAGAGCCGGGAATGAATCAGTATCTCTATGATAGTGCAAAAGGTATTCAGCAGGTTAAGGCAGAAGGTGGGACTAATTATATCGCAGCAGAAATTAATCAGACATTTTATGAAAAAAAGATATGACTCACTACACCAACACCAGAACCAATAAAATCAGAACCTCCCCAAAACCTGCCCTTGAGTGGGATGAAAAAGTTTTTGGGGCGCGATAAGGCATTAGCTACTCTGCACGAACAGTTACAAGAAAAAGTCCCCATATCTTCGATTTCGGGGATGGGAGGTATAGGCAAAACTGAACTTGCTCTCCAGTATGCTCAATTTCATTGGCAACAAAGGACTTATCCTGGTGGGGTTTGTTGGTTGCGAGTGCTGAATGGGGATGTTGTATTGCAAGGGAGATACGAAGCAGCAGAACCTTTGTTCCAACAAGCCATCGAAATCGACAAAATTGCCCTACCGGAAAATCATCCACAACTCGCCACCCACCTCAACAACCTAGCAGGATTATATCGTTCTCAAGGGAGATACGAAGCAGCAGAACCTTTGTTCCAACAAGCCATCGAAATCGACAAAATTGCCCTACCGGAAAATCATCCACAACTCGCCACCCACCTCAACAACCTAGCAGGATTATATCGTTCTCAAGGGAGATACGAAGCAGCGGAACCTTTGTTCCAACAAGCCATCGAAATCATCAAAATTGCCCTGCCAGAAAATCATCCACAACTCGCCACCCACTTCAACAACTTGGCAGAATTATATCGTTCTCAAGGCAGATACTCCGAAGCCGAACCTTTTTACCTACAAGCCATCGAAATCGACAAAATTGCCCTACCCGAAAATCATCCACAACTCGCCACCCACCTCAACAACTTGGCAGAATTATATGAATCTCAAGGGAGATACTCGGAAGCCGAACCTTTTTACCTACAAGCCATAGAAATCTTCAAAATTTCCCTACCAGAAAATCATCCATATCTTGCCTCCAGTCTCAACAACTTGGCAGAATTATATCGTTCTCAAGGCAGATACTCGGAAGCCGAACCTTTTTACCTACAAGCCATAGAAATCTTCAAAATTTCCCTACCAGAAAATCATCCATATCTTGCCTCCAGTCTCAACAACTTGGCAGAATTATATCGTTCTCAAGGCAGATACTCGGAAGCCGAACCTTTTTACCTACAAGCCATAGAAATCGACAAAATTTCCCTACCCGAAAATCATCCATCCCTTGCCACCCACCTCAACAACCTAGCAAATTTATATGAATCTCAAGGGAGATACGAGGCAGCCGAACCTTTGTACCAACAAGCATTAGATATGCTTGAACAAACATTAGGTGAGGAACATCCTCATACTAAAATTGTGCGCAAAAATCTTGAACTTTTTCGGCAACAACAACAGGGCTAGACAGGGATTTTGTCTCGGATATACGGATGCTGGAAAAGGATAACTGATAACTGTCGATCTAACCTCTGAAGTTTCATTATTTGATTTGAACTATTGTATAATTGTCGTTATTATACCGAATTTTATCAAAATCATGGAAGAGATATTTAACAATTTATTATCCCATAAAAATGTCAAAATTAACAAAATAATTTCACCCCCGAATTTTGTCAGTGAAGAGTTTATCCAAGAGGAAGATGAATGGGTAATTTTGCTCCAAGGTTCCGCTGTATTAGAAATCAATCAAACAACAACAAAATTAGTCAAAGATAGTTATATTTTCATCCCAGCAAAAACTCCACATAAAATCATCTCAACCGATGCAAATATAGAAACAATTTGGCTGGCAATTCATATTTATTAGTCTGTAGGATGGGCAAATATTTCAAATTCCTCTCTAACCATCTCCCCATCTCCCCATCTCCCCATCTCCCCATCTCCCCATCTCCCCATCTCCCTACTCCTCTACTTAATCAACGGACTACCATGATGATGAATCAGATACCAATTTCCCCCCATTATTTCAAAAATATTCGTTGCTATAGACTCAGCTTTTATTCTCCTACCTCGATTCACTTGCCTGAAATTTTCCACCACAACAACATAACCAATATCTCCATTAATTTCCGCCGTAATAACATCAAGATCGATTTCAATATAATCAGTATTTTTAAAGATTAAATCCCAAGAATTACGAATCTTATCAAAACCACGAATGGCATCACGGCCTGGATGGATACAAACCGTGTTAATACCCTTGGACAAAATGCCATCCAAAGCTACAATGTCCCGTTTCTCAAAAGCTCGATAAAATGCTTGATTTGCTGCTAAAATTGCTTGGTTTTCGTCACTCATATAATTTTTGACTTTAGATAGACAATAATTGTTATTACCAGGATAAAATAATATTTGGTAAATTCAATCAAATTATTTCCCTAATAGACTATGGAAACCACAGAAAAAAAATCTTCTAACATATTTCAGAAAATGTTTAACATTACCATAGTTTTATTGGTAGTTGTTGCCATTGTTGTCGGAATAAATATTGCCACTTCTGGCAAACTGACTTTATTTGCAGGCACTAGACCTGATAATCTTGGTGTATATTCTGGACGACTTGCACCTTGTCCCAGTAGTCCAAATTGTGTCAGTAGTTACAGTCAGGATGCACAACATGGTATTGCTTCCCTGGGTTATAACTCTGATCCGAAGACGGCAATAGCTAACCTCAAACAAATAATTGAATCAATACCTCGAACCAATATTGTTAAGGAAGAGGAAAATTATTTATATGCTGAGTTTACCAGTAAAATTATGGGGTATGTGGATGATGTCGAATTTTATGTAGATGAAGATGCTAATGCTATTCAAGTACGTTCCGCTTCCCGTTTAGGAGAAGGTGATTTAGGCGTTAACCGGGAACGAGTCGAAACTATTAGGGAAAAACTCAACGAACAAAAGACTAAGTAGTAGACTGACACAACTAAAATGGTGCGTTGCAACGCACCATCTGAAATAACAACCTCTGCAATAACTCTGATTCTGAAAGTCAAGTTGATTTTGTTGAGCGATCGCCATGACTTTCTGATAAATTCGTATCATAAAACTCAAAGCCAAAATTCTGTATTTTTATAGAATACAAAAAATTGCATTTCTACCAGATTGTTTAACAAAAATTAACTTAAAAGTTAATTTTGTTACAGAATTGAACTGAAGTAAATTGAGATACTATTTCGGTAATTTTATCAGCAACACTAATGAACAGCTTTAGTTTGGCTTCCCTGATCTTTCCAGCAATCTTAGGACTAATAACAGGAGTTGGTCACGGAATTATTTCCCATCAAGCAGACCTACCAATGTCCCTAACCGACCAACTTCAATTACCTTTACAAACTAATCAATCCTGGGAAAAATAAATATTGATTAAGAGTATCTAATTTTTATTAAAAGTATCTACTTATACAAAAATATTTGAGATAATGGAGATGTAAATAGTTAAGGATATCTAGAATTATGCAATTTCAGCACTCTGAAAATAGATCTGCTTTTGACCGAATTGTTGCTAGTTTTCTCGTAGCCTTTTCCATGTTCATAGTCAGTTACACTGCAACCCGTGTTTATCTAACTCAGTCATCACCAGTAAATGCTCAAGCAGAATCAAATGTTATCCCTCATCCAGCTTCGTTATGGAGCGAGTTGGGGCAATAATCATCATAAAAATTCATTAAGTGAGAAACTATAATCCGCCTTGAGTGCATAATTCTGTGAAAACCTGAGAATTATGCACTAACTTTTCAGATTATATCAGTTTTATAGACTAGGTTTGATCCATCCTCAACAATTTGTTCAAGTTAATTCCAGTGAATCATAACCCCCGTCAACTAGCTTTTGTTATCCTCCAAGAAATACATCGAAAACAAGCTTTTGCTGATTTTGCCCTAGATAAACATCTGAGAAAAAATGACTTAATTGATGCTAACCGCAGATTAGTTACAGAATTAGTTTATGGCTGTGTCAGAAGACAGCGATCGCTTGATGCTATTATCGATCAATTAGCAAAAAAGAAGTCTCACCAACAACACCCAGATTTACGCATTATTCTGCATATTGGTTTATATCAATTATCTTATTTAGAACAAATTCCAGAGTCGGCAGCAGTTGATACAACGGTTGAGTTTGCAAAACAAAATAAGTTTGCTAAATTAGCTGGTTTTGTTAATGGTTTACTCCGAGAATATATTCGGCGCGACTTGACTATAAATCTGCCAGAAAATCCAGTGCAAAAATTAGGAATATCCTATAGTTTTCCTGACTGGATTATTGAATATTGGATAGAAAAATTAGGTTTAACCGAAGCTGAAAAATTATGTTCTTGGTTCAATCAATCTCGAAGTATTGATTTAAGAATTAATCCCCTCAAAACTTCTCTTGAAGAAGTAGAAACAGCTATTAAAAATATAGGTATTTCTGTTAGTAGAATTGCCCAAATTCCCCAAGCATTAAGATTAACTGGAGCAGTGGGGCAAATTCAAAAATTACCAGGTTATAACGAAGGTTGGTGGTCAGTTCAAGATAGTAGCGCTCAGTTAGTTAGTTATTTATTAAATCCCCAACCTGGAGAAATAATAATTGATGCCTGCGCTGCTCCTGGAGGCAAGACAACTCATATAGCAGAATTAATGGGAGATAATGGTAAAATTTTTGCTATTGATAAAACTGCTTCTAGGTTGAAAAAATTAGAGCAAAATGCCGAGAGATTGCAGTTAAAATCTATTTCTATTTCTACAGGTGATAGTCGAAATTTACCACAATTTATAGATCGAGCAGACCGAGTTTTATTAGATGTTCCTTGTTCTGGTTTAGGAACATTACACCGTCGAGCAGATGCGCGTTGGAGACAAACTTTAGAGAATATTCAAGAATTGGCAAAACTTCAGAGTGAATTGTTAGAAACTGCGGCTAAATGGGTGAAACCAGGAGGTATTTTAGTATATGCAACTTGTACAATTTATCCTTTAGAAAATGAGGGAATTATTGAGGAATTTTTGGCTAATAATTATGAATGGAAAATTGAACCGCCAACCGTTGATTTTATGGTTTCACCTTGTGCAGAAGGATGGATAAAAGTTTGGCCTCATAGAGAACAAATGGATGGATTTTTTATGGTGAAATTAAAAAAGCAGTCAGTGTTCAGCAGTCAGCCATCAGCAAGAGAGTAATATGATTTCCGGGTAATAACTAATAGTTTGTAGTAGGGCTTGAGCCCGAACTATAGAAATTGCTCAAGCCCTACTACGAAATTTAATTATAACTATTTAACCGGAAATAATATAAGTCCTGATATTATTTAATCTATGCTATTCTAATCAGTATTTCAAGCCTCCAGCTTTAGTCGGAGGTACTGATAACTGATAACTGTTAACTGATAACTGAAATTACCAGTCACTCTACTAGAAGTAACATTATGGAATCATTTTTCTTAGGTTGGGAATTACCAAAAATAGCAGCTCCTTTGTTGGGTAGTGTTTTGAAACAGGGTGGCGATCGCCTCTTTCAATCTCTCAATAAAACAGATATAGAAAAGGCAATTGAATCTGGAGAAAAAGCTGTTAAAGAATGGGAAAAAATTCTCCATCCTCAAAAACTTTTATTCTATTCTGCTAAACCGGATGGATGGAATGGATTTAACAAATTTCTGAGGGAATATTTTCATAATTCTGGTGTTTTGCAGGAATTACAAAAACCATTAATTAATCAAGGTAAGCCAGATATTGATTTTTTAATTAGCATCTTTCAACAGGAAGCTGAAGCTAAAAATATTCAATTAAATTCAGAAGGTATACAGCCGTGGATAGAAACTTTTGTTAATGCTTATTTTCAACAAACCGATACTTATATTAAATTTCAGGTTGCTAAACAAAATTATTTTGAACAGTTAGCCAATTGGTTTGATGATGTGAAATTTGCCGGGATTTCTGTGCCTGGGCAAGAGGTGGAAAAGTCGGAGAAATTAGCTAATATTTTTGTGATGCCGGATGTGTTGGAAGATGCCTCTACGGGAGGTGGTTTTGAACGAGATTTATTGTTAGCTGGAAGTGGGGAAAAACTAGAAAGAGAATTATTAGTAAATACCACTAGCAGGAAATTTTTAGCCTCGGAATTATTGACTCAAAGTCGAGCGCAAAAATTCGTCATATTAGGTGCGCCTGGTTCGGGAAAAACAACTTTGATGAGTTATTTTGCCGTGATGTTGGCACAGAAACAGTCTCAATTTTTGGGTTTAGATACTGAAACTGACTGGTTGCCAATTTTAATAAGAATAAGCGACTTGGCAAGACATCCAGACAAAAGTATTCTCGAATATGCTCGGATTTTTGCTGAGAAAACGATGGCAGTTAAAACTTTACCGACGGGATTTTTTAAGCATTGGTTGGAAGATGGCAGGGCGTTGATATTGCTTGATGGTTTGGATGAAGTGGCGGAGTCAAGCAAACGTTATGATGTTGTCAAACGCATCAATAACTTTTTAGGAAAGCCGTTTGACACAAACCGCGCAATTATTACGTCTCGCCCGGCGGGTTATCAGCGCGACTTTTTCCGCACGGAGGAATTTGCCCACTATCAAATGCAGCGGTTTGATGATCAGAAGATTTCGGCGTTTATCAATAATTGGTATGACAGTCGGTTTAAGGATAAAGCGGAGGCAGAAAGACGAAAGGAGACTTTGCAAAAGGCGTTGGATGATAATGACAGGATAAAGTTGTTGGCACGGAATCCTTTATTGTTGACGATTATTGCTTTGATTCATCGGTATCAGGCGGTTTTGCCCAAGGAAAGATTTCGACTTTATGACAAGGCGGTGGAAACGTTGTTAACTTCTTGGGATGCGAATAAGGAGTTGAGTAGTGATGGGCGCTTGAAGTATTTGGGTTTGGATGATTTGCGCAGGTTGATGGAATTGTTGGCGTATTGGGTGCATACTCAGGGCAATATTGGCGATGAGGGTGGTACGTTGATAGAGAAGGATGAGTTGATAAGGCAGTTGCGGCGAGAGATTAAGAGGTTGAAGCAGGTGGAGTTGTATCAAGCGGAGGAAGAGGCGGAAAGATTTGTGGATTTGATTCGGGAACGCACTGGTTTGTTGAATGAGCAGGGACAAGACTATTATGCTTTTGTGCATAAGACGTTTCAGGAATATTTGTGTGCTGAGGATATTGATTATCAAGCGGATAATGAGGATGATTTTGAGATTGTGTTGGGTTGTATTCGGGAGCATTTGCATGAGTCGCATTGGGAGGAGGTTTTACTATTGCTGATAGCCCAACAAAAGCCGAAGAAGGTGGCAAAGGCGATGCGGGGGATCTTGGAGCGTGGTAGTGAGTATGAGGAGTGGTTACATCGGGATTTGTTGTTTGCTGGTAGTTGTTTGACGGAAGATCCGAAGGGGTTGCGGAGTGTTGATGGTGGGTTGGTGCGGGAGGTTTTGGAGAGGTTGGTTGAGTTGGAGGTGAGTAGTGAGGATAAGGTTGGTAAGAATGTTCGGGAGCAGGTTAAGCAGATTTTTTGTAGTTTGTATGAAACTGATTTTGAGGCGCAAGTTTTGGAGATGTTGAAAGAGCGGGCAGATTTGATTGATGAGGAGAGGTTGTTGGAATATCGAGGAGAGTTAGGAGAAAAGGATGAGGTAACTAGGGAGTTGCTGGCACTGCTTCAGGATGAGAATTATGATGTGCGTCGGAGGGCAGCCTTAGCTTTGGGAAATTTAAAGAATAGCTCAGAAACTGTAATCAACTCCCTACTACCACTGCTTGAGGATCGGCATTCTGATGTCTGTGATAGTGCAGCCTTTGCTTTAAGTAATTTGAGAAATAGCTCAGAAATCGCAACCAACTCCCTACTAGCACAACTTCAGGATGAGAATTATGATGTCCGTTGGATGGCAGCCAGTGCTTTAGAAAATTTGCAGAACAGCTCAGAAACCGTAATCAACTCCCTACTACCACTGCTTCAGGATCGGCATTCTGATGTCCGTTGGATAGCCGCCAATACTTTGGGCAGATTGGGAAATAGCTCAGAAACCGTAATCAAATCCCTACTACCACTGCTTCAGGATGAGAATTCTGATGTTCGTAGGAGTGCAGCCGAAGCTTTAGGCACACTGGGAAATAGCTCAGAAATCGTAATCAACTCCCTACTGGTAAGGCTTCAGGATGAAAATTATTTTGTGCGTGGGTGGGCAGCAATTGGCCTAGGCAAGTTGAACAATAGCCCAGGAACCTTAATTAACTGCCTACTGGCACTATTTCAGGATGAGAATTCTTTTGTGCGTGGGAGTGCAGCCATTGCTTTGGGAAATTTGAACAATAGCTCAGAAAACGTAATCAAATCCCTGGTAGCAAGGCTTAAGGATGAGAATTCTGATGTGCGTGGGATGGCAGCAATTGCTTTGGGAAATTTGAACAATAGCTCAGAAACTGTAATCAACTCTCTACTGGTAACGCTTCAGGATGAAGATTCTTACGTCTGTGTGAATGCAGCAATTGCTTTGGGAAATTTGAACAATAGCTCAGAAACTGTAATCAACTCTCTACTGGTAAGGTTTCAGGATAAGGATTATGATGTCCCTTGGAGGGCAGCCGAAACTTTAGGCAAACTAGGCAAAAAATCCAACAATATCCTCCCCACTATTGTTCAATGGATTCAACAACATCAAGATTCAGAATATGTCGGCAGAGGTATTGATGTGCTGTGGTATTTAGTTGTAGGTGAGGAAAGTTAAAACTATGAGGCAGTCTGTCAAAATTAAATAATTAGGGAGTGGGAGCAGGATGCTACCCTTATCAGTCAAACATTCATTGGTTGTTTTAAAAATCAACTGTTGCGCAACAGTTGCCCTAAGAATCAACATACTTCTTTTAGAAATTTCTTTGCCGAGGTGATGGGTGGTGCAATTTTTCTTCTATGCTATAAAAAGTACCTAAAATTTAAAACTACTCATGGCATACGATCGCGAAAAACAAATAGCAATAGAATCTGCCCTAGCAGCAGCTAAACTCTGTGAACAAGTGCGCGGGAATATACCCCCCGCAATGGAAAAGGGCGACAAAAGCCCTGTAACTATTGCTGACTATGGCGCTCAGGCATTAATTTGTAAAGTTTTGGCTGAGGCTTTTCCGGATGATCCAGTGGTGGGAGAAGAAGATGCAACCGATTTACAGACTCCGGAAATGGCGGAAAATTTGACAAAAGTGACAAATTATGTAAAGGAACAAATCACAGATGCTACCCCAGAACAGGTGGTACAGTGGATTAACCAAGGTAACGGTAAAGTTGGACCTCGTTATTGGACTTTAGACCCCATTGATGGCACAAAAGGGTTCTTACGTCAAGACCAATATGCTGTGGCGTTAGCATTAGTGGAAGGAGGAGAAGTTAAGGTTGGGGTGTTAGCTTGCCCGGCAATGCCAGTAGAAAATAACAAACCAGGAATGCTGTATGTAGCGGTGCGGGGTGAAGGGGCAGCAATGATGCCAATAGCAGGAGGTGAACTGACTCCTATTAAGGTTGTGCAGGCGGATGATACTGCTAATCTCCGGTTTGTGGAGAGTGTGGAAAGTTCCCACGGCGACCAAGATCGTCAGAATGCTGTAGCAAAGGCAGCAGGTATTACTGAACCATCAGTTAGGGTAGACTCCCAAGCTAAATATGGTATTGTGGCATCTGGAAAAGCTGCTTTATATTTGCGTTTGCCCTCACCGAAGTCTCCAAACTACCGGGAAAATATTTGGGATCATGCTGCTGGAGCGATCGTTGTTGAGGAAGCAGGGGGGCGCGTTACTGATATTAATGGTAAACCGTTAAATTTTGCTGATGGCTCAAAGATGGTTGATAACCGGGGTGTGGTTGTGAGTAATGGGATAATTCACGACCAGGTTTTATCTGCTTTACAGAGCTTTTCATCGTAAAATTTCGGTAAGCAGGAAAAGTGCCAGTTTTAACGGCTGGATGGAAGCGACTCGAAGGATTTTAATCCCTTCGTCAAGTCAAAAAAATCTGTTATTATTAACCAACAACTTTAAAAGTAGCCTCAATGGTCTTTTGGCCGGAGAGAGTAGTGGCAATTGACACCGCCTAGTGGACTGCTGCTGTATACGTACCACGGTACGGTACTGGCAATGTGGTTGTTTCGAGCAATGTGAAAATCGTAGTTTTAACCCGATTTACAGCTCCTCTGAAGAATCCACGCGACTTTAGTCCGTGGAGTGTCAAAATTAGGTGTTATCAGAAACCGGGTTTGTTGGAGATTAATGTTATTATGGCCGGGAATTTAATACAAACCCGGTTTCTCTGCTTTTTGTACACCGAATACTACCAGATTTGATATTAACAGGACTTACGCATGAGGTACGAAAAACTAGGGTTTGAGATTGCTTCCCTGTCGGTCGCAATGACGAAAATACCTTGTATTGCCTAAGTCCTAATTAATTCTAAATTCCAAAAGTGACATCTTCATATAAACTATCTATGCTAGTACGAAAGTCGATGCTTGTTAGGTGAATTTCACTACCTTGAGTGTAGGTGTGCAATACCCAAAGTCCCTCAGCATTGCGACAGAAGCATTCCAAACGTTGGCGTTTTTGGTTAATTAAAACGTATTCTTGCAAGGTTGGTAATTGCTGATAGTTAGCAAATTTATCACCCCGATCAAATGCTTCTGTGCTTTCGGATAAAACTTCCACAATTAAACAAGGATATTTTTTATGATTTACTAAGGCTTTATCTCTGGCATCACAAGTTACCATAACATCGGGATAGTAGAATGTATTGGCAGTTTCTATATGAGCTTTCATGTCCGACATATAGACACGACAACCAGTGCCTCGGATATAATTTCTTAACAGTGCAAATAGGTTTCCGGCAATAGTGACATGAGTATCACTAGCACCTGCTATTGCGTATACTTGTCCGTTAATGTATTCGTGTTTGATGGGACTGAGTTCTTCTTCTGCTAAATATTCTTCAGGAGAAATGCCGTTTGTATTTGGGTTGGCAATCATACGTTTTATCTGCTTTACAGGAATAGATATTTAGATCGGGGTATTTTTGAAAAGTACGGATTTTGATTGAGATCTCCCCTAGCCCCCCTTGAAAAGGTGGGATACAGCAGAAAGTACCCCTTATTAAGGGGGATTTAGGGGGATCAATGACTTATCAAACAACCTCTCAGTTTCCATGCTGTTAAATTTAGTAGTATTGGTATAATTCATTTTAGGTGTTTGGTCATCAAACCCCTACCAAGTGTTGACTCTTTATTTTGTTAAAAAGTTCAGGTACCCTTTACCTCTACCACGACTTTTCCATCTACCTTAACTGTAAACTGGCTTTCTCGAAAACCTGGAAGGATGGCGGGGCGTAGCTTCACAATTTCTATTTCATGTCCATCAATGTTATGTTGCCATGTCCTCTCACGAGAGGAAGAGAATTGGGAGGTCAGACTAAGTGGATTCTGAAGCTTAAGAGTTTCATCTCCTACACGGAGATCAGCAGCTCCTGTTATATTGTTCCATCGAAACTCAGCTGGTGTCCCATTGACTTCAAACTGAATATTCATATGCACTCCTCCTTGGGTTTGATCAGCATTTTTATGAGAGCTTGACTTAAAAGGATGCAATGATCCTTTTGTATGGTAAAAGAGATTAATAGACAAAAAACATAAAGATGTCAGAATTACTTGTTAAAATCACCCTCAAACTCATCCAAGCTGGAAAGGAAAAGTGTTGATGAGTGGGCTATTGTTGGTCCTCCACCAAATGCAACACCGACCATTGCTGCCTCCAGAATCTCGTCACGAGTTGCAGCAGCTTCTAGTGCTTTGTAAGTATGAAATACAATACAATATTCACAACGGTTGTAAACAGAAATACCAACACTCAAAATTTCTTTGTCTTTGGTGGAAAGGGCTCCTGGCTTGTAAGTAGCACCGAGCAGTCTCATGAATGATTGAGTAGCCTCCTTATTAGACTTTCCCAAACTTTTTAGACCTTCCATAAACTGATTAAGGATTTTTCGCGGTTCATAAGACATTCATGTAATCTCCTTTTTTTGCCAATGTATTCATAATTGGAGTAAACTCGTCGGACTAGCCCGCATAACAGTATGTACAACCTGCTTCTTGGGCGCGATTTACGGCATATACACCTGATGGGGCAATGTCAATGCCTTGGAACAGACCGTTCCTGAAATCCTTCTCTGCTTGCTCTTTTGGGAGTCCAACTTGATCTGCAGCCATTCCACTTACGACCTTAAGTGCCAGATTGCAGATGACCATGATCACGCCACGTTCAGCGATCATTTTCTCGTAGGTAAGTCCGGGGCGTAAAGGGATATTGTTATAGAAAATATTTCGTGTTGCGGGTGCGTTAGTTTTCGGGTCTGTCACTCCAATTGCCTCACCAATCTTGTATTTTGCCCACATTGCATCGTTAACCGCAAGTGGCATGGCGAAATGACGCATCACGACAACTGCGCTAAAGTCTTTATCAGTGAGATTTTCAAATTCTTCAGCTGTATCAAGGTAATTCAGCGCAAAGGCGGCACCCCAACCCTTACTTGGATTCACCGCATCGAACACCTGCTTATGTTTACCATTAATTTTAGCGACCCACTGGTCACCGACAACTAATGAAGAAGAAACTGGGGAAGTATTTTGAGCGCGTCCACTGAATTGGCAGCCAGCGACGACAGTTGCACTCCCGAGAGCGACACTACCGAGGAAGGCACGACGCCCCTTAATATAGGAACTAAGTTTCATGATGTAGATTCTCCTCACAAGTTATTATGTTGAACGTTTCCGTCTGGCTACAGAGCATACCATAATTCTGGCTCGTTGTTCACAAAAATTCTTGCTTTAGGAATGAAAATTCAATAAGCTCCAAAAATGGACACAGTAATGATAGACTAATTGTTATACAATTCTAACTTCTGAATTATAAATTCTAAATTCTCAATTCTAAATTCTCAATTCATTTAACAATCATTTTCTCAACTGCTTCTGCTGTCGCTGGAGCTAACAACACTCCATTCCGATAATGACCTGTTGCCAACAAGACATTTTTAAACCCTTCTAAATAACCAACTGCAGGAGCTGCTTGACCTTCTGGGCGAGGTCGCAAACCAGACCATTTCCTGAGAATGGTTGCATCTGCTAAACCCGGACAAAAACTAATTACTCTCGCCATCACCGTATCTAATAAACTGGAGTCAGCTACCACCTCACCGATATCGTTGGGAAATTCTACCGTTGATCCGACCCAATATTCATTTTCAGCCACTGGTACAATATTCACGTCATCTCCAGTTATCACTGGCTGAAAATCTGGGTTTCCTAAAGGCGCTGCTACTTGCAAATGTAATGCTTGACCCAATACGGGTACTATGGTAAACCTATTATCAAGATTTGATTTGCGCTTCAGTTGCAGGGAGCGTAGTTTACCTCCTTTTATTCCTTGCAAACATGGCAATGAACCTAACCCCGCAGCAACTACTAACCAGTCTACATCTGGTAAAGCAGGAGCTTTTTTTGTCTCATCCAAACTTTTTATATGTACTTGGCGACAACGATGTTCATTTTTGGGTTGAGAAATAGTTTCATATTCGGCAACTGTGACTCCAAAATGAAACTTGACACCATTTTGTTGAGCAGCTTCGACTAAAGCTAAAGTTAACTCAATAGGGTTAACTTGTAAATCTTGGGGAGAATAAATAGCTGCTGTTACCTCGGATGTTTGGAGTTGGGGGCAGCGATCCCTCAGTCGTTCCACATCCCACATTTCTAATGGCAAACCATCTGCTTCCCGAATATCTATTAATCTTTGCCATTTATCCAGATCGTCTCCAGGCACACACAACTGTAAAATACCTTGACGGTTATGGGAAATAGGGCGATTAATTTTTGCTTCCAACTCAGGAATTAAATTGTGATAAGTTTGCACACTCATGCGCCTCATTTTCCAAGGTCTGCCTTTAGCTTTTTGACTAATGACTCCCATTAAAACTCCCAAAGCAGCACCCGTAGATGCTTGAGCTGGCATTTGTTTATCTAATACTGTAATTTTTAAACCTTCTATTTTGCTGAGTTGATAAGCGATCGCCGCTCCAACTATTCCACATCCAATAATTACTATATGACTCATTTTTAATAGGGAGTAGGTATCGTTTCAGTTATCAGTTATCAGTTATCAGTTATTAGTTATTAGTACCTCTACCTAAAGTATGGGGATTGAAATACAGAATCTTCTTTTTTTTATCCTCTTAAAAGAGGAGGCGTAACTACCCAAATTTTTCGGTTAAAAAAACTGTAGGGGTTTGGTTTCCAAATCCCATTTTTGCTTAGGTTGAGAGACCAAACCCCTACGGTAAAATGTTACAACATAAGTGTGGGTTGCTATAGTTTTGACTTGAGCTGAATGCTAAAAGCTATTTAACTATTTTTTGGCACTAAACCTAAGAAAGTGTCAAAATCAGCTACTGCTTCTTTGTACTCACTCAGAGCTTGTTTTTTGTTCCCTTCTGCTGCTGCTACATCAATGTCCTCTAAGTCTTCAAATACTTTTTTTGCTGCATCCAGCACAGGTGTTTTATCTTTTGGCAATAATAGACTTTGGGTCAGATAATTAGTCTTACTCCGCAAATCTCCCAATGGCCCGTGAATAAATGTATCTACATTTATCCATTCTTCCTTTTTAATTAGGCTTTCTAGTTCACTCATGCGATCGCGCAAAGCAACTATTCTGGCCGTATATTGTTCAATTTTCTCTAATTGAGCATCTGAGTAAGTTGGCGGTGGAGTCGGAGAACTACAACTTGCCAAAAATGCTACTAATAGCGCCATTATCCATGCTACTATCGACCGTTTGTTTAACATAATCCCCTTTTAATTTGCCAAAGCTAATTTTAGTATTCTATTCTTAGATTTAAAATGGAAATGACCATTTTGGCAATAGTGAAGTATATTTATACGACTGTGGATTTAGGGTACAGACATTGGTCAATTTTGTTAGCTAAACATTTAGCCAGGAAAAACTTATACCGTTTTACTAAATTGAGAATGCTAGATTTGATAGGCTAAAAACTCTCACTAAACAACAGTTTCAGGCAATTATTTTACATTTATAGTTGGACATTATTTGTGACATCCTTAAAGTGAATTGGTATTAGTCATATATGACTTTTGACTTTTGACTTTTGACTTGCGCGTAGCGCTATACTTACTTATTTTGCTCAAAACTTTTAAAGCGTTTTTCTACTGCACTAGCTAAAGTTTCTCGTGGCAGGAAACGAGGACTATTAACAATTACCTGATTTAACAATCCTCCTGTAACAATATTAGACTGATTTTTTTCTAATGCTTGAAGAGCATCTTGTACTACTTCTTTTGCAGATGTCAATTTTTGTTTTGAACCTTCTCCACCAGAGTAAGGAAATTCTGCTCTCTGGAAAAAATCTGATTCTGTAGGTCCAGGACAAAGGGCTAATATATTCACCCCTGAATCTTGATTTTCTGCCCACAAAGCCTCACTAAAACTCAAAACAAATGCTTTAGTTGCACCATAAACAGACATATAAGGCAGAGGTTGAAATCCACCAATTGAAGCAACATTAATAATTCCACCGGACTGACGTTGTTGCATTCCGGGTAAAAATAAATGTGTTAATTCTACTAAAGCAGTAATATTTAATTGAATCATATTTACCTGCTTTTCTAGAGGTCTTTCGGCAAAATTTCCATAGTCACCAAAACCAGCATTATTAACTAATAAATCTATAGTTAATCCTTTGTGAGAAACTGCTTCAAATAGAGACTTTGTTGCTGCGGGTGCTGTTAAATCTTGAACTATTACATCGGTCTGAATTTGATATTGACTCTGTAACCTATTTGCTAATTTTTGTAGTTTATCTTCCGAACGAGCAACTAATACTAAATTGGCTTTTATCGCTGCTAATTCTTGGGCAAAAGTTTCACCAATTCCAGAAGAAGCACCTGTAATTAATGCAGTTTTCATCTAGCTTAAAATTAAGATATAACTCTCATATTTTGATAAATTAATTATACTTCATCAGATCGGCAAACTTTAGTAGACAGTAATGTAAAATTACTACTTAGTTTACTTCTAATTATTTTTAGTATTGCCAAATTAATACTGGAGAAAAGAAATTATGACTTTTCGTATTTTATGCTTAGATGGTGGTGGTATTAGAGGTGTTATGCCTGCTCGTATTCTTCAGAAAGTTGAGGAACAATTAGGTAGCCCTTTAAAAGACCACTTTGATATAATAGCTGGTACTTCAACAGGATCAATATTGGCTGTAGGAATTGGACTGGGGAAAAGCCCTGAAGAATTGCTAAATCTATATCTAGAGAAAGGCTTACAAATATTTCCCTACCAATCTCTCTTCTCACCCAAACGGCTACCACTAATTTTCCAATATGGTCTTTCTGCTCCGAAGTTTTCAGATGAAGGCTTAATGGCCGTACTTCAGGAGCAATATGGAGAGAAAAAATTTCCTGACATTACACCCGATCCTCATAAATTGATGGATTCGTTAAAAATTCTTGTTCCTAGCTACGATACTATTGGCCGTAATCCTGTGATATTTAAGAGCTGGCATCATAATAGCTGGTATGCGAAAATTCCACTCTGGGAAATTTGTCTCTCTTCTGCCTCAGCCCCAACTTATTTTCCGGCCCACCGGATCGAACAGGATGGACAGGTATACTCCTTGATTGATGGAGGGGTTTGTGCTAATAATCCTGTTTCCTGTGCTGTGGCAGAAGCTATCAAGTTACTACGTCAGTCTTCTAATAAATCTTTAGGAGATATTATTGACGAAATTAAAGTAATATCTATCGGTACTGGAGATCCTGCTTCTCCCATTCCCTGGGAGCAAGTGCGAGGTTGGGGACTTATTCAATGGGGTTTGCGTATTGCAGATGTATTTATGGATGCTCCCCCTGATATACATCGATATGTTGCCGAACAAATCATAGGTGGGACAGAAAATGACAGTCAATCACGCTATATTCGTCTACAACTACCTCTCAAGGAACCATTGCTAAAAATGGATGATGCTCGGCAAACAAATTTGCAGGCAATTTTGAATGAGACGGATGCCTATATTGATCAGGTAAAAGAAAAGTTAGAAAAATTATTGGCTAACTGGTAGGTATAAAGTTAAAAATCAGGTGGTGGTGCATAGTAATGGTAGAGAGTGTGTGGGGAGATGGGGAGATGGGGAGATGGGGAGTGTGGGAGATGGGGAGATGGGGAGATGGGGAGTGTGGGAGTACGGGAGATGGGGAGTACGGGAGAAATTAAAAATTATATAACTTAACCATTACCATGCAGGACTACCAAAAATCAAAAGTTAAAAGTTAAGTTTTTGAATTGATATTATACATTAATATCCCTTGTATTGCTAACAAATTGATTGATTATTAAGACTGACAAACAATTCTCTTTCAATATTTATGCTACTTGTATTATAAGGAGTTACAAAGCATCCTACTGAAGTGACATAGATTCTAGCATTTGCCATTACTCTTTAGGACATTCCCAAACTCTAAACTTTATGAATTTAACTTTTGACTCCTGCTAAAAGTCCATCAACTAGCAATTAGTATCAAAATATTAAGGTCTATTGCATTTTCTTCACATACCTCCACAAAACCAACTACGAGACCCAACTCCGTGATACCATCCCATACTTGTATATAGAAAAAAGATTAAGGAGAAGACCTTTGACTTTAAGGGTTGCTGTTGTTGGTTCTGGTCCAGCGGGTTCCTCTGCTGCCGAAACTTTAGTAAAAGCAGGCATTGAAACTTATTTATTTGAACGTAAACTAGATAACGCCAAACCTTGCGGTGGAGCTATTCCCCTTTGCATGGTTAGTGAATTTGACCTGCCATCAGAAATTATTGATCGCCGGGTTAGAAAAATGAAAATGATATCTCCCTCTAATGTTGAGGTAGATATCCATATAGAAAAAGAAGATGAATATATAGGTATGTGCCGTCGGGAAGTATTAGACGGCTTCCTACGAGACCGCGCAGCTTCCCTAGGAGCTAACCTAATTAATGGTACAGTTTATAAACTGGATATTCCTACTAATGATAGAGATCCCTACACTATTCATTACTCTGACCATTCAGAAGGAGATATTCAAGGAACAGCCAAAACCTTAAAAGTCGATTTAGTTATTGGAGCAGATGGTGCAAACTCCCGTGTAGCTAAAGCTATTGATGCTGGAGATTATAATTACGCGATCGCCTTCCAAGAGCGTATTCGTCTTCCTGACCATCTCATGGCATATTACGAAGACCTAGCAGAAATGTATGTGGGGGATGATGTGTCCCCAGACTTCTACGCTTGGGTATTCCCTAAATATGACCACGTTGCTGTAGGTACTGGCACAATGAAACCTAACCAGGCCAGAATTAAACAGTTACAAGCAGGTATTCGGGCTCGTGCGGCCAAACGCCTCGAAGGTGGGGAAATTATCAAGGTAGAAGCTCACCCTATTCCTGAACATCCTCGCCCTCGTCGGGTTCGTGGTAGAGTTGCTTTAGTGGGAGATGCTGCGGGTACTGTTACGAAGTCTTCTGGTGAAGGTATCTATTTTGCAGCTAAGTCAGCTCGGATGTGTGCTGAAACTATTGTTGAGACTTCTAATAATGGCGCTATTATCCCTACTGAAGCAGATTTGAAACTTTATTTGAAGCGGTGGGATAAAAAGTATGGCATGACTTACAAAGTATTGGATATTTTGCAGACAGTATTCTATCGTTCCGATGCTACTCGCGAGGCTTTTGTAGAAATGTGTGCTGATCGGGATGTACAGAAATTAACTTTTGATAGTTATTTGTACAAGACTGTTGTACCTGCTAATCCTTTGGTTCAAATGAAGATTACTGCTAAAACTATTGGTAGTATGCTTCGGGGTCATGCTTTAGCACCTTAACTAGCTATCAGCTTTTAGCATTCAGCTATCAGCTTTAATTCTGTAGGGAATTGGCAGAGTAAACTCCCTACAGAAATCTGAATCCTAGAAATATTTAAACATTTGGTACGAAGATTTTAGGAAGTTGATAATCACTTATCTATCTATAAAATTCCCAGAACTAATAAGGTTAATAAGACAAATGATTATAGCTAATTAAGTTAATCTTAAAATCCTGCCGAATATTACTTAGGGGTTTTATTATAAATTAAATAAAAAGTATTCTTAAATGCTAATGCTTTTTTGTAAGCTCAAGGCTATAGCAGTCGAAGCAAAAATTAGGGTATAGCTAAATGCTAAAACTCACAGTCAGAGATTACTTCTGACTTCTAACTTCTGACTTCTGACTTGCGCATAGCGCTATACATGGGGCTGTGGCTCAGATGGATAGAGCAAGCGCCTCCTGAAGTATCGGGCACCGTGTGAGGAAACTCCGTGAGTGAATGTGGTCAAACTCAAGGAAGCCTAAGTCTTTGATCGAGATAAGGTAATCTTGAGCCAAGCTTTACCTTATTACGGGTAAAGAAGGTGCAGAGACTAGAGTTTTAAGGAGTAATTAAAATTATCCTTAAGCGTTAGGCCACCACCTAAAGCTATAAAAGCTATGGTGAAGGGATAGTCCAGAGAGTGGGGAAACTCACACAAATCTGAAGCGCTAGGTCGCGCGTTCGAATCGCGCCAGTCCCGTCAATAAAGTCAAAAGTCAAAACTTTGATTGTATTTGACTTTTCTTGGGTTGTTTGGACTAAGGAATAGTATCACTACCCAGAAGTTAAAAGTTAAAAGTTAAAAGTTTAATTGTATTTGACTACAACAACTCTCTTTGTTAGTTTCCATATTGTCTATTGTTCTAAATTTACATCTCAAATGTAAATACTATGATATTATCTCTATTTCCTACTCCGGATGGTAGATAGTACTTTCTGAATATTGATATTGAAACTGTTTCCATCTGTAAGACTACAGATGGTTTTTTATTTTTAAAGATATGGTTTTGAGGGTAGTTTCCAGTAAAAAATTATATAAAGGATTAAAGATTTCTCGAATTTCCTGGTTTTTAGTAGGATTTTTGGTGACTTTTTGGATTAGTTACCAGCAATTTGCAGGTATTATTGAACCTCCTCAAGCTTTATTGGTACTTGGTGGGGCCATAGAAAGAGAAGTATTTGCCGCAGAATTTGCCCAGCAACATCCTAATCTAGATATTTGGGTATCTTCTGGCACTAACCCAGAATATGCAGAATGGTTATTCTCCCAGGCAGGTATATCACAAACCCGTTTACATCTAGACTATGATGCTGTAGATACTGTAACTAATTTCACGACAATAGTAGATAAACTAAAATCCCAAGGTATTACAAGTGTTTATTTAATTACTTCTGATGACCATATGCGTCGCGCTGTAGTTATCGGACAAATTATTTTGGGTAGTAGGGGTATTACTTTTACACCCCTACCAGTTCCCTCTGGGCGATCGCCAGAACCTATTGAAAAAGCTATTCGAGATGGTATGAGAGGGATTTTGTGGTTAACTACTGGTTATACCGGAGCCAATTTTATCCATCAATTATCCCCTTGAGTTTCCACAGGTTCTTGGATTAAGACAAAAGGCTGTACTATTAAAGCATTAAACTTTTTAGTATCGTTACTATTCCAAATCGACAATTGTTCTGCTGAGGGTTTATAAATAAGTTCTTGGTTCATCCAGTCTTGTACAGAAGATGTATTATCAGAAGCGATCGCTACTCCCACATCTAGCAAATCCAATTTTTGGTCTATAATTACTACAGAATCACGTTTAACATGGGGTACTAACCAATTCCATTCAGCCACATCCAAATTTTCAGCTAATTTTTCTCTAATATCTTCCATTTTCTTTCTAACTAATCTTTTTAAATAAGCACTCAGCACTCAGTAGAATTTAGAATTTAAAATTCAGAATTCTAAATTCTAGTTAACGTCCTAAATCGTGCATTTTGTTAATTATATCTGCGCATTTCTGACTAACCTGTTGTAACTCTTCTTTTTTAGTTGATTCAGGAGGAGGTATAATCTCTCCTATTCTGACAGTTATTGGTACAGAGTTAGCCATCAAACCTTGACGCTTTACTGCATGAGTACCCCAAATAGAAACTGGTAATAATGGTACTTTTGCTTTTGCAGCGATTAAAGCAGCACCTAATTTTGGTTCTGTAATTCTACCATCAGGAGTCCTGGTTCCCTGTAGAAAGATACCCACTGCCCATCCTTCTACTAAACTATTCATAGCTGAACGAATAGCACTTCTATCTGCCGATCCCCTTTTTACAGGATAAGCACCATATAGGGTAATTATCTGTTTCAAAATTGGCACATCAAATAATTCCTCTTTTGCCATATAAGCAACAGGTCTTCTGACGGAAACAGATACAATTGGAGGGTCTAAATCGCTAGCATGGTTACTAACTATGACTAAAGGTCCCTGTTGTGGAACATTTTCGGCACCATAAATATTGCTGCGAAAATAAAAACGAAGTATAGGAACTATTACTGACCATTTTAATAAGCGATAAAGAACTAAATTCTTAACTGGTTCACGATTTCTAGTCACAGGATTTTATCTGAATTTTAAGTAAGTCACTTTACATATAGCCTATAGCATTTTTCGTCCCAGTTGTACAGAAAATATCTATATAATTAGGGTTTGCTGAAAAAGTCTTTTTTAAGGAGTAGGGAAGTAGGAGAGTTGGGGAGTAATTTTTTTGCCCAACTCTTGCCCAAAATACTAACTTTTTCAGCATGAAGAGCAGAAAAAAAGGTACTTTTTAAAGACCTAAAAAGGCTAAAACCTTTATCTGTAGATGCTTTAAAATTTGATTGGTAAGCCCTAATTAGGGGAGATTTAACTGGGGAGTAATGTAAAATCTAGAAGCATTTCCTGCGAAATGTTATGCAAACAGCTCTTAGCTCTCAGGTATAAACTTTTTAATGAATCAAGCAATTACTAAGATTAGCTGATCACCTTTTTATAAAAGATGGTATTAATTCTAGAAAAAATTTTCCTGGTAAATTTGTTTAATTTTCTATTGCTAAAAATAGCTTATACCAATTTGAAAAAAGAATGTTACGAATAGTAAGGGCAATAAAAAGATTTTACAGGAGATTTACCTTTGACAAAAAATATGATTTCCCAGTTAAAAAATGATATAGAAGCTATTCCCATACGACTCCTGACTCCTGACTCCTGACTCCTAAAAAGTTCCCTAGCGATTTGTAGCAAACATTTATCAAATTGGTATTACAACTGAGTAGATAACTATCGTTATTAATAGAATTTTATCTCAAGGTTAAGATTTCTTTGGGAATTTTTGACAAATCCTTCTCATACTTTGTAGCAGGCAATATTTTCTGAAATATCTTTTCAAAATCAACACTACTCACCCTAAAGCTATTTCCCTATTTGCTCTAAACTACTCACATTTACTAATTTTAAATCTTGACAAGTTCGTTTAATCAAACCAGTAAGCACTTTTCCAGGACCAATTTCTATAACTTTTTCTATTCCTTCTTTTTCCATCTCTAGAGATGTTTCCCGCCATCTCACACCATTTGTCATTTGTTGCTCAAGATGCTGTTTTATTATCCCTGCATCTGTAGTAGGAGTAGGTTCAAAATTAGAAATTATCGGCACTTTAGCATTAGTAAACTCTACAGATTCTAATACTTGTTGAAATTCCCTAGATGCAGACTCCATTAAAGGAGAATGAAAAGCCCCAGAAACATTTAATTTAACTGCACGTTTAGTCTTAACTTTTCCCAGTAAAATTTCTACTGCTTCTGGTGTACCAGATATGACCACTTGAGCAGAATTATTATCATTTGCCAGAACTACACCAGGGGTTTGCTGAAGTTCTTCTTCGAGCTGTTTTTGGTTAAATCCCATTAAGGCTGCCATCTGTCCACCTGTGACATTATTCATTAGTTCAGCACGCTTTTTAACTAATTTTAATCCTGTTTCAAAATCGAATACTCCAGCAACATAGAGAGCAACATATTCTCCTAAACTATGACCTGCAACTAAGTCTGGTTGAAAAGAATGAGTAAACATTTCATTTGCTAATAGACTTTCTACTACATACAAACAAGGTTGAGTATATAGAGTTTGGGATAATTTTTCTTGTTCACTTTGGCAAATTTCCATTACAGACCAACCTAAAATTTGATTAGCTTGCTCCAATTTTGTTTGAGCAGAAGGCAAGTCTTGTAAATCAATTCCCATACCTATTTTTTGAGAACCTTGTCCTGGAAACACCCATGCTGTCTTTGTCATTTTGATATTATAAATTTAACTATGCAAAAATTTATTTTTAACTCCTAAACTTACATCATAATTTATAGATCAGTTTTCTACTTTATGAAGTATATATATTGATGGTTTTAGGAAGTAAGGAATAAGAAGTAGAGAACAACCAAAAAATATTTGCCCCTTCACTTCTAGACTATTAATCTGGAATCTGCTGTATATATTAATAATCAGAAAAAATACTCAAAAAATACTAGAATAAAAAACGTTATAAATTTATACTTCCGAAGTAGTGGCAATTAATTAATTGCCACTAAAATCCTATTTACTGGCTGTATCTATCGTTTCTTAATTTCTATTTAACTAGCTATCAGTTTTTTCTTACAGAATCCTTCATAAATATCATTTAGCTGTTAGCTAAAAATTCTAGGGTTTTAGTCCCCTAAATTTATTTAGAAAAGCACGTTATACCTATTTATAGGATTTTAAATAGTTTATTATACACATTGAGAAACTGATAAACCAGTTATTCGCTCACAAGCTTGCTAATAGCTGAGTGCTGACTGCTACTTCAATTATGGTATAATAAAATCTTTAGAGATTATTTTTCTGAAATTGTTATTCTAAAATTCCCTAAATATTGTAGTTTAGAAAAAGTTATACATAGGATATTAATTTTAAATTTTTACTTTTGACTTAACTTAATACCGCTCCACTCAAAAATTACTGCCCCCCAAGTTAATCCAGCTCCAAAACCAGACGCAGCAATAATATCCCCTGATTTAACCTTACCTTTTCTAACAGCTTCATCTAAAGCTAGAGGTATAGAAGCTGCAGAAGTATTGCCATAATTGCTAAGATTACTAATCACTTTTTCCGAGGGAATTTTCAGTCTATTAGCAACAGCATCAATTATTCTTTGGTTAGCTTGATGTAATAGCAACCAGTCAACTTTATCCACATCAAGATTAGCTCTAAATAAAGCTTTTTCTATCACTTCTGGTACTTTTTGTACGGCAAAACGATATACTTCTTTCCCATTCATACTTATTGGTTGATAAGTACTTTTACTAACATTTACTCCCTCAATTATTTCCTTTGCTTGGGGTTTGTAAGAAAGATTTAAGCAGCCATTTTGACTACCATCACTGCGAAGTTCAAAACCTAGGAGGCGATCGCTTTCTGAAGCTTGCAAAACAACTGCACCTGCTCCATCTCCAAATAAAATACAAGTCCGTCGATCTTCCCAGTCTACCCAGCGGGAGAGAATATCGGCCCCAATTAATAAGACATTTTGATAAACTCCATTACGGATAAACTGCGCTCCTGTAACTAGGCCAAATACAAAACCAGAACAAGCTGCAGTCAGGTCAAAAGCGACTGCTTTTTTGGCCCCCAACTTCCCTTGAATCTTACTAGCAGTGCCAAATAAATCATCTGGAGTAGATGTGGCCAGAATAATCAAATCAATATCTGCAGGAGTAATAGTTGCTTGGTCAAGAGCTGCTAAGGATGCTTGAGTTGCGAGGCTACATAATGATTCTGTTGTATCTGCCAGTTGTCGTTTACTAATCCCGGTGCGAGAACTGATCCATTCGTCAGAAGTATCTACTATTTGGGATAATTGTTGATTATCTAGAGAGCTTTTTGGTATTGCAGAACCACTTCCAGTTATGGAAACACCTATATTTATCATCTGTCAGTTTTTAATTATTATTTGTTTTCTGGTATTATTTAATGCTTTTAATCAACCTTTCCTAAATCTATACCTCTACTGCAAATTTTCTTGTTTTGTTTTCGCTCACGACTTATAAGAGCTTTTTTCAACCAGCAAAAATTATTGGCCATATCCTAACAAGAAAAACTAAATAATCATTAAAACTTAGATAAGTAGTAGATAGGAAAAATTAAATATCAAATTACTGTCAGAAGTGATTTTTTCTCAACCATTCTTAATTCTGACTTTTGAATCCTGTTAATTTAAAGTTAACTCAACTTTTTACCGGGTACTTAGCTTTTCTCAAATCAATTATCTAGACAATTTTTAAATTTTAGGTAACAGGGAATAGCCAACAAACAAAAGCAAAAAAATACAGTATCTCATTAGTATGGGAACGCTATATATTAAGAAACAAACTGAATAGAATTATTGAAACAGTTTAATTCTAAATTATCGTTTTTTTAACGGATCAATTTCAAGAAATATTGAATAATGAAAAGTCAAAAATTATGCAAAAATGATTTTGCCTTTGAGTCAAGCTTTTAGTGCTTACAAGCAATAAGCTAATAGCTATCACAGAGAAACTACTGATTACTAACTATTGACTTTTTACTTTCCGGTACATACTTAGAATTAATTCGTTCCAGCACTCTATTTTCAACAGCTTCTTTTGCTGAACGAACTGCATTAGATATAGTTGCTGCTTTAGAGGAACCATGACTAATAATACAAATTCCTCCTACTCCTAATAGTAATCCTCCTCCATGTTCTACATGATCTATTCTTTGTTTCATCCGTTTTAAATTAGGTCGTAATATTGCAGTACCTATTTTTCCACTCAGACCAGGTGTCAATTCTTCCTTCATCATTTGCAGTACAGCATCACCCACTGCCTCCGCAAACTTTAATAAGACATTACCTGCAAAACCATCACAAACTATCACATCAAATTCACCAGATAAAACATCACGACCTTCTGCATTACCGATAAATTTGATTTGATTATTTTCTTGCAATATTTGGTGAGTTCGTACTGCCAAATCATTTCCTTTTGATGGTTCTTCCCCAATATTCAGTAATCCCACCTTTGGCTGAGTAGTGGCCAGAACATATTCACTGTAAATTGTCCCCATAACTGCAAACTGCTCTAAATATTTGGGGCGACAGTCCACATTTGCTCCCACATCCAGGATCAGGACTGGTTTTTTCGGAATCATAGTGGGTAAAACTGCCCCAATTGCAGGGCGATCGATTCCTGGTATTCGTCCCAAACGCAGCAAAGCTGAGGCCATTGCAGCTCCTGAATGACCTGCAGAAACTACAGCATCAGCTTCTTTCTCCTTTACTAAGTTCATAGCTACATTAATAGATGCCTTGGACTTGCGTCTAATGGCAGTCAAAGGTTCTTCGTGCATTTCTACTATGTCCTCAGCAGGAACTATTTCTGGCAGAGGTTGGCTTGACTTGTGATTTATACAGGCTTTAATTTGCTGAGGGTCGCCAACTAGCAATACTTTGACACCATAAGCTTCTTGGGCTTTGAGTGCTCCCTCTACAATTTCTGATGGGGCATGGTCCCCACCCATAGCATCGATTGCGATTCGTGTAGGTATTATTCCCATTTATCAAAGTTAGAGAAACCTTCAAGATTTTATCAGTTAATTGATCGTTTATTGACTTTTAACTTGGAAAAAATTGCTATTTACCAATGGATAATTGATAATTGATAATTAATCCTCAGAGGTTTAAAGCCTCTCGTTTAATTCATAGAAGCAAAAAAATCTTCTCCAATTTCAAAGATAATAAATTAATAGCTGACAGCTAAAAGCTGACTGCTGAATGCTTACTTATCAATTTATTTGATTAGCTGCCTCTTGCAATTTTTCCACTATTTTTTGGTTTTTTTTACTCCGACTGCCATATAATCTAGCTGTAAAAATTTTGATAATTTCTAAAATATCTCGATCTAAATCTTCTTCTTCTGTAGATTCAGAACAGTGGTTAATAATTACAATTTCTGTGCCAAAAATCTCACAAATTGTAAATATTAGTTCTGCACCGAATCTTACTAAACGGTCTTTATTAGTTAGTACTAAACGCTCTACTTTTTCTGAGCAGATCATTTTGATTAACCTGACAAGTCCTCTTTTTCTGTAATTTATTCCTGAACCTAAATCTCGGATAATTTCTACTAGCCAGCCCTGATTATTACAGTAGGCTTCTAATACCATGATTTGTCTATCTAAATTAGCTGTTTGCTCAGAATTGGAAATACAGGCATAACCAATGGTTTTACGTTCTCCAGCTCTTAGTCCAAGAAGAGTGGCAACATCATATCGGCGATGTCCATTCTTGGTTCTTTCTGACTGGATTTTCCCTTCACGTTCCCATCTTCTCAGGGTACTTTCTGCTACTCCTAGTAGTTCGGCAGCCTTTCCTATAGAAATTTTGCTCATTTTCCATGATTAGCATATTTGATAAGTAATTTTAGCAAATAACCAGTAAATTTTTGTAAATATCTCAGAATTCTTTTTTCAGAGAAGTATTATAAAAATTAATGTTTTTATATTTAATTATAAAATTAATATATGTAAATTTGAGCCTCAACTATTGCGCAATAGTAATTAATATATTTTCTATTTTTAATAAAATAATTAAATTAGTTCCTGAATCATTAGACCTCTTGCAAAAGTAAAAGTAAAAAATTTTTTCCTACATTTTTCTTGAAAATCTCTTACCAATTCCCTATTCTCTATTTCCGTCTATTATGTGTATTGCTATAGAACCCCTAAGAGCTCTATATAATTATGCAAGTTAAGTCTATTCGTGCAT
>NZ_JBNHER010000005.1:0-10452 GCF_050015975.1 Dapis purpurea BLCC-M126
GGGGAGTTAGGGAGTAGGGGAGTAGGGGAGTAGGGGAGTAGGGGAGTAGGGGAGTAGGGGAGTAGGGGAGTTAGGGAGATCGAGAAATATTTGGTAATGGTTGAAGATGGAACATTTTTTTATACCGAATTAAACGGATTTGATATGATAATTCATTCAACTATTGCGCAACAGTTTTTAGATTGTAGATATTGTTACAAAGAATTGGTGGTTATCTCCTCCACTCCTCCACTCCTCCACTCCTCCACTCCCCTACTCTCCTACTCAAAAAGAGGATAATATTGAGCTAAAAATTTCTCAGCCTCAGAGCGATCGCTCACCTTCCCATCCAAAGTCGCAGCCAAAAGATTGTCCAACATCAACTTAAACTCACGCCCTGGTTTATAACCCATCACCTTCAAATCATTTCCATTTAAAATAGGCTTAATATTTGCCCACTGAGTCAAATATTGCCAAATCTTGCGTCGCATCCAACGCTCACATTGCACAATAATTAAAATCAACATCGGTAGATCGTACTCCCTCAACAACCACACCACCTGACTCGGAGTATCACATTTTGGCAAATTTTCCATAACGCTAACCTTTACCAACTCCAACTCCTCCAATCTCTTAATACTATCCACAGGCAACTGTAAATTTTTCCCTACCAAACCCCGATACTCAGACTCCAAACCAGCAATTAAAACCTCCAAGCGCATTTGCCAGTGGGATAACCTTTTCTCAGGGTCAAAATGTTGTAAACATCTATCCAACAAACACACCTGTTTCCACAACCTTCGGTCTAATGCTAAGGTGCAATGTAGACATCGCAACGCCCCCAGATTTCCCAATAACTTTAAGGCAGGTTTCCAATAGGGAGCTTGCAAAATATATTTCAACTCACTTTTGAGTCGAGTTTCTAAAGCAGGTGCTCTTCTATTTTTTTCTACCTTTCCAACAGTTTCACGGTCATATACTCCACTATTAATAGCATAATGAATATATCCCTCTGTTTTTGGTTCCATCTCAAACCCCAATCTCACCGCAAACCTCACCGCGCGATAAATACGAGTCGGGTCTTCAATAAAACTATTAGCGTGTAACACCCGAATTTGTTTGTCTTGTAAATCTGACAACCCACCAAAATGATCGAGCAACTCTCCAACACGAGGTTGAGTCAGTCGTGCTGCCAAAGCATTAATAGTAAAATCCCGCCGATACAAATCTTGGCGAATTGAACTTACTTCGACTTCTGGGTTAGCTGCTGGATAGGGATAAAATTCTGTACGAGCAGTAGCAATATCTATCCAAAGGGAGTCTAAAACTAGATCGTTGTGCCAAAGGAGAGCGGCAGTTTGAAATTGACCATGAACTTCTAAACGTGCTGTTGGATAAATTTTTTGTAGTGCTTCTGCTAACTCTAATGCTGGAGGTTTTGCTGCTGAGTCAGAGTGACAACCATCTACAACTAAATCTATATCTGTTAATAATAAAGTTTCATCGAATTTTGATAACAGTAAATCTCTTACTCCTCCTCCAATTAGATATAGTTGCCAACCTTGTTTTTCTGCCAACTCAGCAACACAGGTGAGTAGTTGCCATAGTTGGGGGGCGAGGCGGTCTTCTAAAAGTTGTGTAATTGATTTACAAGTTTCGCCGGGAATGCAACCAGGTTGTTTATCTTGAGGACGTTGTTGTTGATGCAATTCCCGTAAAACGTCAGTGCGCGTGACTATTCCGACTAGGCGGTTATTTTCCAATACAGGCAACCGACCAATATCGTAAGTAACCATAAGCTCTTCAATTTCTAGGAGAGTTGTTTCTGGGGAAATAGTTTTGAGTTGGGGTGTCATATAACCTTTAACTGGAGCATGACTAAAACCATGATGGAGTGCAATATCAATATCTCGCCGAGAAATAATTCCCACCAATTCCCCAAATGAGTCTACTACTGATAAACCAGAATGACCATAACGTAATAGTATTCGGTGAGCTTCTTCTATAGATGTTTCAGGAGGAATAGTACGAACTGGAGATGACATCAAATCTCTAGCAGTGGGTGGGTGGGGAATTTGGGAGATGAGTTGGTCTACTAATTCTTCTAATTTTGCTTGGGGGTTGGTGTCTCGGCGACTGAGTGCTGCTGCTCGGTTATGACCACCACCACCTAGAGGTTGAAATAGTTGGCTCAAGTTAACGTCTGGGATACGCGATCGCCCGATAATAGTTAAGCTTTTTTCTGTTGTGTCTTTGAGGCAGTGGGTGTGAGCTAATAGAAGAGCATCTATTTCTGTCAGGTCTATTAAACTGGAAGCTAAACTGGATAAACCGGGAACATATTCATCTGTTTGTAACAGTATCGACCCTATTTGATAATTTCTCACGGTGGCTCGTTGCAAATTTTCTAGAGCTGTTTTCAATAAATCTTGCAGTTGCGGTGATAAACCAGGTTCGATGTACTCGCCAATGACAGGTAAACTTGCCCCTTGTTGCATTAACCATGCTAAAGCTTTTGCGTCTCGTGGCGTTGTGTGGTCAAAAGTTAGAGATCCGGTATCGGCGTGGATGCCTAGCGCCATAATTGTTGCTTCTGCTGGAGTTAATATAGGGGTAGATTTATTTTTGAGAGTTTGGAGTTTTTCTGTAATTAGGGTTGTGGTAGCTCCCACTGCTTCTATATAAGTGTGGGTCGCTGGAATATCTGATTGAATTTCACAGTGATGGTCGTAGATGATAATTTCTGATAGGTGAGGTAAATCTAACCATTCGGCAACTTTTCCCAGGCGGGAGCGTGTCTGACTATCTACGATAAATATGGAGCGGATTTTTTCTGGGTTGACGGAGCGACGTTCGATGATGGCAAATTCGTCTCGATGGAGAGCGAGGAATTCTTTGACAGTGGGGTGACAACCGCCTGTTAGTACAAGGCGACTACCTGGGTGGAGGTGGGTTAGGCCGACGGCGGCGCCGAGAGCGTCGAAGTCTGCGGTTGTATGGCATAAAATTAGGTGCATTTTGGGGAAATAGGGTAGGTTGGGTTGCTCACACTGATTATGCTACGGATATACGGATTAAAAGGTATAACGTAGCAATATCCCGTAAGGGTAATCCAACCACAATAAAGAGCGTGTTGGATTTCACTTCATTCTACCCAACTACATTAATTTATGGCTAAAATAATATTTTATTTTCTATTATTGGAAATATCTACTAAATACGAAAAAACTTATGATTGCTCAACCTCAAGATTACCAAAAAATTACTCCTGAAGAATACCTAGAATGGGAAGCTAAACAGGAATTTCGCCATGAATATATAGACGGTGAAATTTTAGCTATGACTGGAGGGAGTATTCCTCATAATGATATTGCTCTTAATTTTTATACAGCTCTGAAGCCCCATCTCCGTCAAAGAGGTTATCGAGTTAATGTGTCGGATGTAAAAGTTCGGGATAGTAAAAATAATCGTTATTTTTATAAGGATTTTTCCGAGAGACTCTATATTTTCTTAAGTCTGAAACTAATATAGTAATAAATTCCTGAAGAGGATCGAATCTATCTTTAGTTGGGAGATTTCTCATAGAAGCGATTAAAGAAGAAGAAGGCGCAAAATACAGCAATTAATTATTGATGAAATTACTTTTTTTTCTCTGGTTTAGTGGCTTTATTTACTTTCTGGTCTCTAAGTACAAATCTTCCTGTGGTGATTCATATATTTTGTGCTTTTGAACTTATTCTATTGGTGATTTTAGGCATAGAAATTATTATTTATGCCGATTTAGCTAAAGGTCGATAAATTTAGAGAAGCTTTAGAGGATTTTGCTATTGGTTAAAAATAAGAAACAGCATTACTTAACTAAACTCTTGTTTAGTTCAACTATCATAGTTAATTAACCTGAAAATATAGATAGTTCAATTAAACTCAATGAAGTGAAAAATTAAAAATCAACAGAAACTTAGTAATTATTACTCAAAGACATTTCTAGAATTCAGTGTAGAGATTGTGATAAATTCTAGAAATTCACTTTCATTAATTTTACTAAACACCTAGTGGTTACTCAAAAACACTTTACCATCTACCTAAACTGAAAATTCACTACTCAAATTAAAATTACCAAATTACCATAGCACAGTTTATGATACTCTAATTTCTTATAGGATTAGTTTGTTGTTGCACCGGGAGAAAAAAAATGTTAACATTCCTATTTCAATTCGTACTACTTCTATTAGTGGTATTATCTTTTATCTTAGTAGTTGGCGTACCTTTTGCCTATGCTTCTCCTCAAATCTGGAGTCAGGGCAAACCTTTAATTTTTATTGGTTCTGGTTTGTGGGTAGCACTGGTAATTGCAGTGGGTGTTTTGAACTTTTTAGTAGTTTAGGCCAGATTTAGTAACTTCCCATAGTTAAAAATTTGGATTTTAGATTAATCTAAACTAGCAATATCTAAAATCTAAGGTAGGAAATAATAAATGTATATAAGAGACAGGGGATAGCGAGTTGGTGCTTGTTATCTCTAGACTCTTAGCATAAATAACTATCAGTTTTTATTGTAATAATTCTAAGATTAAAGAAAATTTTGATATGACAGTTTTCGAGGGAACATTTACTCAAGTTGATTCATTACGCTTTGCTATTGTCATTGCTCGTTTCAATGACTTAATTACTGGCAAATTGATTGAGGGTTGTCAAGACTGTTTGAAACGCCACGGTGTCGATCCAAATCCAGAGGGGACTCAAGTGGATTATATTTGGATACCAGGGAGTTTTGAAATTCCTCTAGTAGCACGTCAATTGGCCATGACTAATCGCTACGATGCCGTAATTTGTTTAGGAGCTGTAATTAAAGGCCACACCCCTCACTTTGATTATGTAGCTGCTGAAGTATCTAAAGGAATTGCTGCAGCAGCATTTCAAACAGGAGTACCTGTAATTTTTGGAGTTTTGACTACAGATACTATGCAGCAAGCTTTAGAAAGGGCTGGTATTAAAAGTAATAAAGGTTGGGAATATGCTATGAATGCTCTAGAAATGGCAAGTTTAATGCGTCAAATTAAAAGTGGTATAAATTCCTCTCCCAATAATTATAGTATTGTTGGTAAAACTCAAACACTGCCAATAACTTCAACCAGTTTTGTAGAGTCCGATTTATCTCCAGAAGTATGACAATACTCATCAAGGATTTACTCTCAAAAAAATTCTGCTTAGGGGTTGACAAATAAAGTTAGTTGTGAAAATATAGTAGATGTTAGTTAAAAATTGCGGGTATAGCTCAGTGGTAGAGCGCAACCTTGCCAAGGTTGATGTCGCGCGTTCGAATCGCGTTACCCGCTTACTAAATATACTTTGTAGAAACCTTACTATCTTATGTTTTCTATTAGATATTTAACAGTTAAAAGTCTACTTTATTGTAAACCAGAGGAAGAAAAATCAAAGCTTTAGCTTTATTCAAAAATTTTTTGAGTTGAATTATAGCTAGCACAAACTGTTGAGTCAGGTTATAGTTTAATAGTAGCTAGAATTGGCAGAATAAACCTATACTGAGTCTCAGATCATCTTTTTTCAATAAACGCTTTCGGTTCTACGATTACTTTGCGACCTCAAAAAGCTCAAAAGATTGATTTGAATGGAGAGTACCCTTGTCCATGTCGGCGTAAGGGCCGCTTAATTCCAATATCCCTGACAGATGCCTTTGGCTGTAACCGCTGTCAGCAAATATTTGTTGTCAATGAAAGTGGTGATACTATTGAACAACTCTCTACTCACTACTCCTATAAGCCGGCTTGGCGATGGACAGGTAAACAATGGTATCGGGCTTATTCCAATTGGAAGGCTAATTACTTGCCACTAGCTCTAGTAATGATTTTAGTACCTTTGGTGATTTGGCTACCTTTAGCTTTACACTCTCCTGGTTCTAATATAATTATTTGGGCACTGGTGGCAGTGCTTTTGGCCATGCTTCCTGCCTTGATGGTCTGGCTTGCTTACAGACGTTAAACTTATGAATAGGAAAGATTATTCTGCTAACTTAACGATGAATGTGATTCATCGTGCTCATCAAGGTTCCCTAGAACTTGCTAAAACTAAGTATTTAGAACGCTCTATGGCCTTACAAGCAATGGCAGAAGCAATTTTACAGCATAAAAATGAGATTTTAGAAGCTAACACTCTGGATTTGGAAGCAAATCGGACAATTCCTATTCCAGCGCCAATGGTGGAATTGCTGAAGTTGACACCAGAGCGACTCCAAATTACTGTTCAAATTTTACAACGACTTGGTGAGTTGCCAGATCTAGTTGGGCAAGTAGTTGGTGGTTCATACCAACTAGAATATAGCCAGAGTTATGGCCAATGTATTCCCCTTGGAGTTATTGCTTTAATTTGTGAGGCATTTCCAGAGTTGGTGGCGATCGCTGCAGGAATGTCTATTCAAACAGCAAATAGTTTAATTATTAGGGGTGGGAGTGAAGCTAGTAATTCTAATTTAGTTATTACTAAAGTATTACGGTTAGCTTTGGAACAAGTTGGTTTGCCTTTGGAATGTATAGAGTTTTTACCCCCTACGGACAAGAGTTCAATTCAGGAGTTGCTGACTCAAGACCGATATATAAATTTAGTTATTCCTTATGGACGTTCTAGTTTAGTTGAGCAGGTGGCAAGAGTATCAACTGTACCAGTCTTAAAAGCAGCAATGGGAAATTGTTATCTCTATTGGTCTGCTACTGGTAGTTTAGATATGGTTCGTTGGATGATTTTGGATAGCCATGAAAGTAAGCCCGATCCAGTTAATGCTATTGAAAAAGTTTTAATCGATCGTCAGCATAATTTTTCTGTGGTGGTTAGACTGTGGAATAGTTTGAAGGAAAATGGTTTTGAAGTTAGAGGAGATGCTGCTTTAGTTGATGAGTTTCCTGATTTAACTTTAGCTGAGGATAGAGAATGGAATCAAGCTTATTTAAGTAAAATAGTTGCTTTTAAAGTTGTTGATTGTATAGATTCAGGAATTAGGTGGATTAATAATTATAGTAGTGGTCATGCTGACTGTTTAGTGGCTGAATCTTATCAGGAAAGTCGTCAGTTTGCTTTAGGTATTAATAGTGTTTGTAGTTTTATTAATAAATCTCCGAGATTTTCACGTTATCAAAATCAAAAAGATGCTATTTTCTTGGGAATGTCTAATCAAAAATGTTTTGTTCAAGGTTTGATTGGGTTAGAAGCTTTTACTAGGATTAAATATATTGTTCAAGGGAATTAGAAATGATTTTTATGGCAGTTTGTATTAACACATCACCGACGATGACTTTTTCTGAGATTTGCCAAAATAGATTTAAAAAGCAATTTATACAGATAATTCCCGGGATATAACCCTGTCTTACCCTTGAATATTAGGAAGTAGGGAGTAGATAAGAAATTAAAAAAGTAAGGGAGTAGAGAGTAACTAGTTAACGATAGAGTACAAAAATTGGGATAATACCAAATCTGCCTTAGTGATAGGGTGTTTTTTAAAAGTTACAGCCATTTCTATATAAGGGATTAGGTAATTGGACAAGCCTGCTTTTATACCAGGATTTGGTATAATTTATTTTCTGCTATTCCTTTAGCTAAATATTAAATCAAAATAATATTACAAATCGGTGCAAAAAGTAATGTAGGGAGGTTATATAAAACCTCCCTACAAAAATTTTAGAAAAATGGTGATGTCATTTCTGAATATGTCTAGTATGTATTACCAAAATAATAGAGTTAACAAGATTTTTATCTGGAAAACTCCTATTATCTCAAAACTATTTTGTTGCCAATTTCACATCAGTTGCTAAACCAAAAGCTTGCAAGAATTGAATCATCATCCAAGTTGTATCAATTTCCCACCATTGCAAACCATGACGTGCTGAATATTGAAAAGCATGATGGTTATTGTGCCAACCTTCACCATAAGTTAACACAGCTACCCACCAACAGTTAGTTGAACCATCGCCAGAATCATAAGTACGATAACCAAACTTATGAGTGGCACTATTGACTAGCCAAGTACAGTGAAAAACAACAACTAATCTAAAGAAAACACACCAAACTACAAAAGGCCATCCTCCTATCAGGTAAAGCAAAATACCAAAAGCAATTTGCATAGGAATAAAGTAAGCTTGGAAAAACTTGTAAACAGGATCGTCTGCTATATCCTTTGTGTAGCGAGGTACTTCAGACTTAATTGGTAAATCATGGAGCATCCAACCCATGTGACTCCACCAAAAACCAAGACTAGAATCATGGGGATCTTTTTCGTTATCTGAATGGAGATGATGAATGCGGTGTAAACCTACCCAATCACAAACTCCTCCTTCGCAGGCAAGTGTACCACAAAAAACTAAGAAGTATTCTAGCCACTTGGGAGTTTTAAAACTACGGTGTGTCACCAGACGATGAAATCCTAGAGTAATACCCAGACCACCTGTAATCCAATGTAATAGTAAAGCTAGACCAACTGCAGTCCAACTAAAGTTACTAGGAACTAAGACAAAAAGGGCTCCAATATGGAGGAATGCCATAAAGGCTACTATAGGCCAATTCAACGAAAGTTTTTCTGATGTCGAAATTGTCATAAAAAGTCTCTAAATTACGAACTTTGTTGCTCAAATATGAGCTATTTTCAGAACAGAAAGTTTTGAGGATCTGGAAAATATTTTGGTAATAACTAACTACTTAATTTATTAATAAAAATATTTTTATACCAACATCCTGAGTTATGTTAAATGTTGAAGTTGAAATTCCTTCTAGGTAGTATAGGAGAATTTTTCCTCAATTAATCTACTATAAATAGAAAAAATAAACCAGGGGAAGTATCTTAAGTATTACCAATTAAATATAAGAATTTAACCTATCAAACCAGATAACTTACTATGTTTACATTTAACAAAACAAAATTTTTTTATTGCGCTTTTTCTCTAAAGGATTACAATTTTTTATTTTATTGTAGATTTGAGCATTAACAAAAATGTTACATATCATTAATCATACCACAAATAAAGTAAATAAATATGAACAGTATTGAATATCTACAAGCAGCAGAACAAGAGCTATTGCCCATATTTTCCGAAATTAATGGTTCAGTCAAGCAAAATCTCAGACGGGTGATAGATGCTTTTCGTCATCATCGGGTAGGTGTCCATCATTTTTCTGGGGTAACTGGTTATGGCCATGACGATCTGGGGCGGGAAATTCTGGATAAGGTTTTTGCTGAGGTTATGGGGGCTGAGGCAGCGGCAGTAAGAGTCCAATTTGTTTCGGGAACCCATGCGATCGCTTGTGCTTTGTTTGGGACTCTGAGGCCGGGGGATGAAATGTTGTCTGTTGTTGGTTCTCCTTACGATACTTTGGAGGAGGTAATTGGTCTGAGGGAGGAAGGTCAAGGTTCTCTGAAGGAATTTGGGGTTAGTTACCGGGAGTTGCCTCTGACGGAAACTGGGACGATAAATTGGCAAGGGTTGGAGTCTGCTATTACGGAAAAGACTCGTCTGGCTTTGATTCAACGTTCTTGTGGTTATTCTTGGCGACCTAGTTTGTCTATTACAGATATTGAGCAAATTGTCAAGATAGTTAAGGAACAAAATCCGGAAACGGTTTGTTTTGTGGATAATTGTTATGGGGAGTTTATTGAAGACCGGGAACCTACGGCGGTGGGGGCGGATTTAATAGCGGGGTCTTTGATTAAAAATCCTGGTGGCACTATAGTTATGGCGGGGGGGTATGTGGCAGGTAGGGAAGATTTGGTGGAAGCTGCAACTTGTCGGTTAACTGCTCCTGGTATTGGTAGTAGTGGGGGGGCAACTTTTGAGCAAAATAGGTTGTTGTTTCAAGGTTTATTTTTGGCGCCACAAATGGTGGGGGAGGCTATGAAGGGTAATCATTTGGTGGCTTATGTTTTTGATAAGTTGGGTTATCCTGTTAATCCTTTGCCTCTGGAAAAACGACGGGATGTTATTCAGGGGATAAGGTTGGGTTCCCCGGAGAAGTTAATTGCTTTTTGTCGAGCTATTCAGCAATATTCGCCTGTGGGGTCTTATTTAGATCCGGTACCGGCGCCTATGCCTGGATATGAAAGTCAGTTGGTTATGGCAGGTGGAACTTTTATTGATGGATCTACTTCGGAATTTTCGGCAGATGGACCTTTGAGGGAACCTTATGTGGTGTTTTGTCAGGGGGGTACTCATTGGACTCATGTGGCGATCGCTCTGGAGGCGGCTATTGAGGCGGTAGGGTTTTTTGAAGTTAGAAGTTAGAAGTCAAAAGTCAGAAGTATTGGGTCGAAAAAATCGGTAGCTGTCATTGCGAGGCGGTAATATTAGACTCTACTTTAATCGGAAATAGTTGAGGCAGCCGTAGGCGAAGCCTTCTCGCAGAGTAGCAGTCTGTATTTTAGATGATGGTGAAATTTTTGCTTTTATTGCGGATAGAGCAATAGTAGTTTCATTTGCTG
>NZ_JBNHER010000006.1:0-4728 GCF_050015975.1 Dapis purpurea BLCC-M126
GGAAGAAGGCTTTAGTTATCTAGGAGAGAAGGCTTTAGTTATCTAGGAGAGAAGGCTTTAGTTATCTAGGAGAGAAGGCTTTAGTTATCTAGGAGAGAAGGAAGAAATTTTGTAGTCTACCTTTGTGAAAACGGCTATAATTAGCTAGAAATATTTAAACAGATAGGCAGATTTGCTATCACATTAACCTAAAATGTGCTATAAATTCTTTCCTTTACTTGCGGTTAGTAATTATATTTCTGGACAAGCGATCGCTATATAGTCTATACATATCAATTTTTTTAAAGATGAGTAAAACTCGTTGTAATCACAAAGAAAATATAAAAAACTAGAGTTTGATGAATATTTAGTAAAGATTTTAAATTTGTGGTTGCTTTTGCTAATGAAACATATGAAACATATTAAGAATTTATTAAAAGGGGGTGACGTTTTTAAAAGTTTAATTATACTATAAGCCGCTTATAACTGAGAAAAAATTTATAAATCTCTCAGAGAATTCTCAGATAGTCTCATTAGACTGATGACCAAATAATTGATCAGATTGTGAATTAATTCTACCATGACCAACTTATTCAAAAATAGTAAAGCATTATTAACACTTGTAAGTGTTAGTTCTGTTATCACTACAGCATCTGTTGCGCAAGCATTAACCTTAAAAGTAGAAGTAGAAAATCTTGGTCCCTATGGTGGTGCCGCCTTAACCCCTGTTTGGGTGGGATTTCATGACGGTAGCTTTGATAGTTATAACGGGGGACTTCCCTCCGAGGAAGGGTTAGAGAGAATTGCTGAGGATGGCAATACTGAGTTCATCTCCAAGGACTTTCTCAACAATAAAACCTATGTTAAAGATGGTATGAGTGGAGTGTTCGACTCAAATCAAGAGGGAACCCGTGTTGATGGTACCATTGGTGGTGCTCCTATCACCGCAGGAACTAAGGCTATGAGTACATTTGACGTAACCGCCGATTTATCTAATCGATGGTTCTCTTATGTATCGATGGTTCTTCCTTCTAATGATTATTATGTTGCCAATGGTGATCCCTTTGCTTTCGATTTAATGGATTTATTTACAGGAAATCAAAGCCAAATTTCCTTTAACATTGGACGCCCCGGAACCGTTAATGATGCTGGAACAGAAGTCAATAATTTTTCTACTTCTGCCGGTAACGGTTTGTTTCCAGGATTACCTGCCGGACAAGGTGGACCAAATCAGGGGGCTGATGAAAATGGAGTTAATGCCAATGTTACCGATCCTTATGCTAATTTCCTCAATAGACCAGACAATTTTGATACGGCTTTTGGTAACCTCAATTTCAATGATACAACTCTTTATCCCAACGGGATTGCTAGTATCACCATCAGTGTGGAGTCCGTTCCCGAACCATCTACCACTGTGGGTTTAATAGCCATGGTTGGATTATTCGTCTTTGGTGGTTTACGTCGTCGCAATAATCACTTTAACTAATTTTTCTCGACACATAACATATCTAGGACTTACGCACAGACCATTTATATAGTTTTAAAAACTATAGCACTATAGTTTTTGCACTCTATATATAGTACCCCTGCGTAAGTCCTGATATCTTTATCCCTCGTTTTCCCTTCTCTAAACTCCAGCACCAAGGCGATCGCTAATAGATTGATAAATTTTTAAGGATTATAGATTGATAAATTTTTAAGGATTGTTGAATGAGTTTTTTGGCAGCTTCTAGTTCACCCTTTTTAGCTAATTCAGTTCCTTGTTGTTTTAATTGTTGAGCTTGAGATTTACTCTGGTCTAAAGTTTGAGCCAATACCTTGGTTGTAATTTTAAAAGGCGATAAATTGTTACTTGTGTCTACAAAAAATATGCCTATTAAAGCTGCAAAAAATATCAATAATAATCTTTTAAATCTCAGGATTAACTTTGTTAGTACAATCAAATTAATTGTGTTATTTTTCATGATTAAACCTCTATAGTAATTATCAGGATTTGATATGATCTACTACTAACGCTGTTAGGTAATTTCAGTTATAATTAAAGCTCGTAGTAGGGCTTTAGCCCGATAATAGATAGATATTGCTCAAGCCCTACTACAAACAAAAACTTGATTATCCGGACATCATATTACAGCGCTTTTCAAAAGTAGGGACGTTGCATAACAAAAATGCGTTTCATGTTGCGCAGCAAAACGTCCCTACAGGATTATCATTCAACAGAGCGATGGGCGATCGCTCTCCAATCTCCAGACGGAATAAACGACGCCCAATAATAGGGATGTTGATATTTTTCTGTTCCCAACATTTCTAACTGCGTTTGTCGCATTGCTTCCGATCGCCCCTCATTATCCAATACCCGTTGATAATATTTCACCATCAAATCTTTCGTACCAAAATCATCCACTTTCCATAAACTAATTACCTGACTTTCACTACCTGCTAGAGATAATGCCCGACGCAAACCATAAACTCCTTCTCCCACATTTACATCTCCGACTCCCGTATCGCAAGCAGATAATACTACTAACTTCGTACCACCCAACCTTAAATTAGCAATTTCTAACGCCGTCATTACTCCATCTTCGTTTCCACTTTGACGAGGGTTAAATCCTGCTAAAGCAATACCAGAACGTAATAATGGATTTTCTAAATTTTCTGGTGCAACTCGAACCCTGGGTGCATTAAAATCAGGTTCGACAATTAAACCTCCCCTGTCGAATAAGCTAGATGGTGCAACTTCTTCTAAATCTTCCAGAAAGAAACCGTGGGTAGCAATATGCAGTATTTCTGGTGCATTCACTTGTTTAATCGCATTTTCTGTGGCATTCGACTCCGTTAACAGAGTCACATCTGATAACATCGGTGCAATAGCTTCTGCTTCTGCTTTTGTTCCTTGTAATGGTGCAAAACTTAAGTTTTCAGGAGCAAATAAAATACTGCCTAAATCTCTAGTGGGTTTGTTACTGATACCACGTCTTTTATTATTAGCAACCAGTTGAATAGAAGTGGGGTTGCCTGGGGTGTCGTATTCGGGGTTGGCAACTAATAGAGGTGGTTGTTTGGTGGGGAAGTCAATTTCAAGTTTAATTAAGTCGCGTCCGGTGGTGAGGTAGGTAATATTATAGTTTTGGATTAAATATTGGTTGTTTTCATCGACTAAAGTAGCAAAGGGAATGAGGTTAAGTTGGGAGTCTGGGGATAAGAGGATGTGTTTGGCGTTGTCTAACTTTTGGCGGATGGGTTCCATTACTTGTTGGTCTAAGGTACGGGCAACTTCTTGGATGGAACTATTGGGTTGGGATAAATTATTGCGAAATTCAGTGATGGTGTTATTGATGGGTTCTCCTAGTCCTAAGTCTATCCATTGGGGTGCGCCTGTGGAATGGAGGATGTAGGCTGCGTAGTGGGGTCTTCCCCATTGTTCACCTCGTTTAGCTTTGGCATCAAAAGGGTAATATTGGATAATTTCTACTAATGCTGCATCAGCAGGAATTAACTTTTGCACTGTTTCAATAGTTACTGGTTCAGTTGCGTTAGCAAACTCTGCACTAGCAAGAGAAAGGTCAGCTTCTAATTTCTCTGCTTTGCCTTTGAGAGTAGCTACTTGTTGGCGATATTGTTCTGGTGGGAGATTTTCGGGTTTGTTGTAGATGAGGGCAGCTACTTGAGAGCGAGTGGTTGCCAGGTTGTCGAGGAGTTTTTGATTTTCTGGGGTGAGGTTGTCACGGATGGTTTGGAGGGAGTTGATAGTAGAGTCGAGGATACGACCTTTGCGCCGGAGGATAGTGGTGAGGGCGAGGTTGGCTGCGTCTGGGTTATTGGGTGCGTCTTGGAGGTGTAGAGATATTTTTTGGTAAGTTGTGTCTGAGAGCATTCTCATGGAAGCTTGTTTTTGGCTTTCAGAACCTGTGGCAAGCAAGGAAGTGAGGGTGGTTTCTTCTACTTCCATTCCCTGGGTGAAATATTCAATAGCACTGGTTATATTTCCTTGGACTTGGTACAGTGTTCCCAAGTTGGTGAGGCTGCTGATAACCCATGGATGTTCTGCTCCTAATGCTTTCTCTATGATTGCCAGAGACTTTTGGAATAGAGGTAAGGCTTCTGTGTACTTCCCTTGGTAAGAGTACAGTAATGCCAGGTTGTTGAGGATGGTGGCAACCTGTGGATTTTCAGTTCCTGATGCTTTTTCTGCGATTGCCAGAGACTTTTGGTATAGGGGTAAGGCTTCTGTGTACTTCCCTTGTAGAAGGTATGGTCCTGCCAGGTTGAGCAGGCTGGTGGCAACCGAGGGATGTTCTGCTCCTAATATTTTTTCATCAATTGCCAGAGACCTTTGGTATAGGGGTAAGGCTTCTTTGTACTTTCCTTGGGTTTGGTACAGTAATGCTAGGTTGTTAAGGGTGGTGGCAACCGAGGGATGTTCTGCTCCCAATATTTTTTCATCAATTGCCAGAGACCTTTGGCATAGAGGTAAGGCTTCTTTGTACTTCCCTTGGGCACGATACATTTCTGCCAAGTTGTTGAGGCTGGTGGCAACCTTTGGATGGTCAGCTCCTAATACTTTCTCTAATATTGCTAGAGACCTTTGGTATAGGGGTAAGGCTTCTGTGTACTTCCCTTGGGCTTGGTAGAGTGATGCCAGGTTGAGTAGGCTGGTGGCAACGTATGGATGGTCAGCTCCTGCTTTCTCTGTGATTGCTAGAGACCTTTGGTATAGGGGTAAGGCTTCTGTGTACTTCCCTTGGGCTT
>NZ_JBNHER010000006.1:4828-108099 GCF_050015975.1 Dapis purpurea BLCC-M126
ATTGCTAGAGACCTTTGGTATAGGGGTAAGGCTTCTGTGTACTTCCCTTGGGCTTGGTACATTCCTGCCAAGTTATTGAGGCTTCGAGCAACGTTTGGATGGTCAACTCCTAATGCTTTTTCATCAATTGCCAGAGACCTTTGGTATAGGGGTAAGGCTTCTCTGTAGTTTCCTTGGGCACGGTACAATTCTGCCAGGTTGAGTAGGCTGGTAGCAACGTATAGATGGTCAGTTCCTAATGCTTTCTCTAATATTGCCAGAGACCTTTGGAATAGGGGTAAGGCTTCTGTGTAGTCCCCTTGGTCACGGTACAGTGCTGCCAGGTTATTGAGGCTGGAGGCAACCTCTGGATGGTCTGCTCCTAATACTTTCTCTTTGATGGCCAGAGACCTTTGGTATGGGGGTAAGGCTTCTGTATAGTTCCCTTGGTAATGATGCTGTAAACCTAAAAAATTAATAACTGCTGCAGCAACACTGGTTTCAGAAGCACCTGCATTTTCTACAATAATTAAGGCACGTTCTAATAGTGGAATAGCTTCACTATATTTGCCCTGTTGCGACAACTTTTCTGCTTGTTGAAAAAGTCGCTTAAATTCTTCCACTTCCCTAGACTGTTGTGCTACCACAGCAGGCTTAATTTCCCCTACTACTGGTTTGGCCATCCCCAAACTTAACTCACAGATACTAATAAATGTTGCTCCACACACCAGAGAATATTTAATTATTGCCTTCATAAAATTAACTCTTAAAATTGGTATTACTCAATTATATATCCGTAGAATTAACCAGTTATGCAGTTTACTATATTTATCCAGTCAAAACCTCATCATAAATATCAGTTAATGTTATAATTAAATCTCCTAGTATTGCCAGAGCAATATCTATAAATGTTCGGGCTAGAACAATACTACAAACAACAACTTAGTTATGCCAATATCATATTATTAGTTCCTTAGCAGTTTACTATAATTTATCCAATAGGAAAAAAAGATAATGGAAACACTCACTAAAACACAGGCTGAAAATTATATAATTTTGCATCCTATTAGTTGGGAAACTTTCGGGCATATCAGTCAGGAATTAAGTGAAAATTCTACAAAACGCCTAGTTTATGATGGAGGATATTTACAGATTATGAGTCCTTTAATGGAGCATGAAAATAACAATTGGTTTATTGCTCGTCTGATATTTATTATGGCGGAAGAATGGAACTTAAATATTAAAAGTGTTGGCTCTCTTACTCTCAAAAGGGATGATATTCAAAAAGGAATTGAACCTGATGCCTGTTTTTATTTACAAAATGAGTCAGAGGTGAGAAATAAGCAAAATATTGACTTAAATCAAGGAGATACACCCCCAGATTTAGCTATTGAAATTGATATTACCAATAGTTCAATTGATAAGTTACCTATTTACGCAGCATTAGGTGTAGGGGAAATATGGCGATATGATGGAAAAAAGTTGCAGTTTTATGGGTTGAATAAACAAACTAAAAATTATGATGAAATAATGCAAAGTTTAGCTTTTCCTTTGTTAGAGCTGACAATGATTCCTCAATGGTTAGAACAACGATTAATTATTGGGGAAACGGCAACCTTAAAGCAAGTTAGGCAATGGGCAAGGGAAGTCAGAAGTTAGAAGTCAGAAGTCAGAAGTCAGGAGAGAAGAGAATTTCGAAAAATTTGCTCTTGTTAGAAACGCTATATATTTTTTAATTTCTTCCCACACTTCCCACACTCCCCCCTCTCCTCTTCTACTGCTGCTGTTGTTCAGCCTCAAAACTAACCCCTTCAGATAAAACATCAACAGCACAATTAAATTCAATACTAGATAATGTAAAATCTTCTCCCTCAGTATATGCAGAATAAAGCCACATTCTCCCCTCACCACGTTGATAAATCTCAACAGAATTTGATTCTGAATCTACTAAAACATATTCTTGTAAACTCTCAATTTGACGATAATATTTAAACTTATCGCCGCGATCGTAATCCCTTGTACTTGGAGAAAGAACTTCAATAATCACACTAGGATGTTGGATAAAGTCACGAGCTTTTAAATCATTAGCATTACAACTAATAACTAAATCTGGATAAAAATAACGATTATTTTTAGCATCCTTAACTTTCGCCTCCAATATATTAATTCGATAGCCTTTTTGACGAATAGAGGAATATAAAGCCGTATATAAATTGAGAACAATATTATTATAAGGAAGATTTTCTCTGGTCATAGCCAAAATTTCACCATCTACATATTCATTGCGAAATTCCTGTTTAGCTTCCCATTCTAAATATTCTTCTGCTGTCATTCTTTGATAATTGTGAGGTTCAGCAATCATAATTTCCTCTTTTCTTTATTCAATTAGTTAAATTTTATCCTAAATTAAGTAAGAAGAATTTAGTTGTCTATTAGAGAAGGAGTAATATCATGTGCCCCCTCCGGGGGAGCTACGCTAACGGATAATCACTTAATAATAAAGTTTTTGTTTGTAGTAGGGCTTTAGCCCTAAGTCATGGATAGGGCTGAAGCCCTACTACGAACTTTAATTATAATAACTATTTAACCGAACATGATATAAACATGGAAAAAAGCTGATGGCTGATAGCTGAATGCTTAAAAGCTATATCAAAACCTCATCATAAATATCAGCCATTGTTAAAGTTAATCCCACTGACTTTAACTCTAAAAAATCTTCTTTTCCTAGACTTTTCTTAGACCAATAACCTGCTTCTGATGGACGATAAACTTCTACTTTCATTTCTGTTTGATCGACCAATACATACTCTTGCAAACTTGCTAAACTTTGGTAATTCAAGCGTTTTTCTCGTCTGTCTAAATTCTGGGTATAAGGGGAAAGTACCTCAACAATTAAACAAGGATAACTTTTGTAATATTTTTCCGTATCTTGGGAGTCGCAAGTTGCCATCACATCTGGATAATAAAATATATCTGAGCTATTTTGGGCAACAGCAATTTTGACCTTCATATCTGCAATAAAAGTTTTACATCCGCTTCCCCGTAAGTGTCTTAATAAACTAGCGTAGATATTACCTGCAATGCGGTTATGTTCTTCACTACCACCAGACATAGCGAATATTTGACCACCGAGATATTCATGGCGAATAGGACTCGTTTTTTCTCCTTCCAAATAATCTGTGGTTGAAATAAATGCAGTAGCTAATTCCATAGTTATTAGTTCCTCAATGTTATATCATATCGGGTTGAATAGTTATAATAATTAAAGCTTGTAGTTGGGCTTTAGCCCTGTCTTAATAGTTCGGGCTAAAGCCCAACTACAAACAAAAATTTTTTATCACTGATTATCCAGACATAATATTATATGAATGATTATATCTAAACCAGAATATTAAGATGCCATTTCACTATTAAACCGCCTTAAACGTAATCGACATCGCCCCAATTTTCGTCGTATCCACCACCCGCGCTGTGGGGTCAAACTCCGCAGTTAAACCACGACTGCCAGCATTAATATCCTCAAGCAAACTATCAACCACATCTGTTTCCTCTAAACTCATTGGGCCACTACGCATACCTCTAGCAGTAGCGATCGCCTGCAACATCTTTAATGACTCTCGCAATGGTGCCACACTAGCAATAACTAACACCTCAGTATTTCCCAAAGGTTTACTCACAGTCAACTTAAACGTATCTACCCCCGGTTGAGGCAATAACTTTGTTTCTCCTCGTTTTAACAAAGCAGCATCAACTCCTTCTACCCAAGTATTAGGAAAAACTATCCCCATTTCTCCACTCGCATCAATAACTAACACTGCCACATACAAATTTCGCTCTTCCTGGTTTATCAACTCTAACTGTACCTGAGTACCCAGAGGTAACAACGGCACCCCCGCTTCAACTTTTATGGGAGTAGTTGTCGCAACTTCCTCTCCTGTACTTTTCCCTATTCCTCTGACAGTAAATGCAGTACCAACAAATTCTTGATTAAGAGTTTTCATCTTCGCTGACACTTTCAACCGCGATGACTCAGCATTCACAGTCAACTTTACCAACCTTGCAGCTAATAAAGACTTCAACTTCGCTCGCAAACGTTGTAACGCTTGCTCAACAGTTTCCTCTGCTTTACCAAATGAACCCGGAATTAACTCTAACCCTGGAGTATATAAACCAAAACTCCCCACTTCCGGCACTTCCGAAAAATTATTTTGTCGTGCTTCTTTTGCCAAAGTTTCTGTCATTTTACCCAAAATATAATGCACTTCTCCCTGTTGTAAAGATACAGGTTGAATACGAGAAATTTGTTCTAAACTTCCCCGCACTTGAGTAGTTGTATTGCCCAAAGAATCATCTAATCCTATTTTTAAAGTAAAATCTGCTGGAATAGAACGCGCCCTTTCCTGCAATAATGCACCAGGAGGAGGAGTTTTACCTTCAATAACTTTGCCGTTTCCCAACAAACCATTGCGAGATATTGACTGTACTTTTCCTTTTTCTGCACCTGTATTATCTACCCAAGCAAATACAGCATCTTTATCGAAAGTTACTAATGACTCAGGGTTAGCTCCACCTAACCAAAACTTTACTCCATCTTCTTTAACAACTGCTTCAGCAGGAGGCGTTAATTTTTTTAATAAATAAGTAGGTTTATTTTCGTTATTTGTATTTTTCTGAGCTTCAAATTCTGGTATTTGACTAGTAAGAGAATAATCAGTGGTAGTACGAGAGACATTTGCCAACATAGTACTAATTTTTTGATTACCTGTTTCTTGCCATAAATATTGAGTCATTAAGTAAGTAAATGCCCCTGCATAAAATCCTTCAAAAGGTGCATCTGCTGCTAATTGATTTCTTTTCGCCGAAGCAATAACAATTCCTTTAGCAATACTTTCTTGTCGTTTTTGTTTAAATTCTGCTTCTGACATATTCAGGCGGGAAAGCCATTGTTGTTGATATTCTAATTCTTGATTATTAGGATAATATTTATAATAGTCGCCTTCTCTAGTTAGAGAACGCATTGTTAAATTACCTCGTTTTCCTCCTCCTGAATGACAACTATCTAATACTACCGTAACATTTTCTGTGTTAATAGCAGACATTAATAAAAAGAGAGTCTGCCCCATAATATCTGACACCAATTTACGATTTTCTTGTTCTATTTTTGTTTGGTCTATGGGAATAAATGTGCTATTTAAACCATCAGTTTCATCTTTGTCTACTACTCGCGAACCATGACCAGAATAATGAAAAACTACTACATCTCCTGGTTTTGCCTGCTTAATTATATGTTCTTCAAATGAAGTTAATATGCCATCACGAGTTGGTTTAATTTTCGTTTCATCTGTAACTAATAAAATATCTGCTGGATTAAAACCAAATCGATTAATTAATAATTCTTTTTGCAATTCAACATCTGTGATACATCCTCGTAATTTAGTATTATTAGGATAGTCATTAATACCAACCAATAAAGCTAATTTCCGAGGAGTATTTTGGGCTAAAATTTTAGCATAATAAAGACTTTTGTGTTGAATTTCTAATTGACTTATACCCAAGGTTGCTAACATTGAGCCAGCAAAATGTAAAATTTGACGGCGTTTCATAGATTAATTTTTTATAATAATTATTATCAATAAAATTATATCATTATTGTCATCATAAGAGATTGAATGTATCAGGAAATATAAAAAGGAGATAGGGAATAGGGAACAAGGAATTGGGAATAATGAGGAATAAATCAAGACAACTATTTGTCACTTAAAAATATACGAATATATGTATATAAAAGCTATGATATCTACCAGATTTCACTCCCTTCAAGTATTACTGCTTTTAGATTTTAGTCACTACGCATCTCTCTATAATACTTATTTTACAAACATTCTCGAAGACGACCAACAACCGATAATTAATTATAAAAAAATATTTTTTTGTAGTTCACTTTAGTGCCCTAAATATATCCAGGAGTTCCTTGTAATTACTCCAACTACTCAGGAGTTTTATAGAAGCCCTAAGCGTATCTCCAGAAAAGAGGGAGTAGGGGGAAAGAATTAATTTATAGTTCTTAATTTCTACCTTTCCCTATATTCCTCACACTTGTTTGATATCAAAACTCAAAAACCTACCTTTGTAAGCTTCCCCCTCTTCCCCCTTTCCCCCCTCTTCCCCCTCTTTCGCTTAGGGGTTATATAACTCTGGAAGTCAGGATATCCTTCAACTTCAAATTCAAAGGAATACCAGATGGATAGATTTGGGTTCCGATCGTTCCTTATTAATCAATTACATCAGTCTTAGGAAACAGAAAACGACTCATACGATGTACCAGCGTGGTTGAAACCGAGAACAAGCTGAAACCAATCAATGGATGGATGATAGCTAATGGAATTGGCGTTTTCAGGTGAATTGTCAGAAATTGCAATCCCAACAAGACTGGCAGGCTGGTGGTGAGATACCTCACTCGAAGGGGGACAATAATGAGATACACCCATGCCAACAGAATTAAAGATAAACCGCTATACCCTCGCACTAACCAAACATGCACCTGCCACCATTCTGGGTTATAGAAATAAGCCAACCCCACTGTTAGCACTTGAGCATAGAGACAAAGGTTAAAAAACACTACAAGGATGAAACAGCTCATCAGTGTCCAATGCACTGGGGCCTTTGGTTGGATTAATGAATTAGATGTAGGCGATTTTATGTCTGAAGAAATTTGTTTCGTCATAAGCTTAATTGGTAATCAAATTTGCGAGTGAAATTCATTGTTTTTCAACGGCGATATCGCTAAATTAAGAGCCATTCTCTTATTGGGAAAAAATACTTTTTCTTAACCCAAGTAGCCGACTTATTAAGATGCCTTCTACTTGCCCATCTCCATAATCTTTTTCATAGGAGGTCATCAATTTTACTGAATACCTCTTTGCTGACTACGGCTGAGAAGTAGTTAGCCCATCCTCTTATATCATGTCCGCTTGAATACTTATATTTTAGTGGAAGGAAGGCAGAAGGCAGAAGGGTTTCTTCAAATTGTGACTTACAGCAGTTTCGGAGTTAGTGAGGTACAAAGTTTGATCACTTTAGCTCACGGGGTGAAGAGAGATTATATCATGTGCCCCCTCCGGGGGAGCTACGAATTGTGGATAATCACTTATAATAAAGTATATGGTTTGTAGTAGGGCTTCAGCCCTATCTACAGTTCGGGCTGAAGCCCTACTACGAACTTTAATTATAATAACTATTTAACCGCAATTCGTAGCTCCCCCGAAGGGGGCACATAATATTAATCTTCAAGTATACCTCACCATCCTAAAAAGTGCTGTAATTCTATACACGCTCCGATGCTACCAGACATAATATTATTACCGGATTTAGTTTAGCTATTAGGGCTTTAGCAGAGATGGTTTTTTGAGAATCACATATATAGCAATGAGCGCTTGTGTGTTTACATGATACAAATAATTACTAATGTAGTAAATTCAAAGTATTGGTAATATTAGTAGAGCTTTGTATTACACTTGATGATAATAGTAGTATGCAAATATGTGAGCGCTCATTTTAAATACATTCTTCTCAACCCTTATCCAGTCTATATCTCTCGATAATTCTCCACACCGTTATAGTTGAAAGCAAAACCTTTAGATGGCAAGAAACTAAAACCAACTCTTCCTTCCGCTATTGCTCCTAGTTCAATTTGTCCATCTTTGGCCGTTAGGACACCTCCCTCTAGGTCAATATTTCCTCCAATTGGGGCTAAAGTTTGATTGGGGTTGACTTAATAATCCTGTATTGGCTTGACTTATATCAATCTGTTGAAAGAGGGCATTTGCTGCAATAAGTCCATGACTATTCCCCTCAACTGTTATTGTTCCTGGATTTTGTCCCAAATCTAAACCGATGGGTCTATTAATCGTCAGCAAGGGTGGGGCATTAGGATTAGTAGCGCTGTAGAAACTACCATCAGACAATATTAAACTCTCTGTGGTAGTGCTAACAAAATATCCTCCTATATCTAAACGAGGGTTAGGACCAAATACTATATGGTTGGGTTAAGTAGAAAAAGGTTAGCCGTACCGTTGGCCCGAATTAATCCATCAATATCTCTAATATTACCGCCCGTAATTCGGTTGATAATATTAGAGATATTAATTGAGTTATCAAAGAATGCTTCTGTGAGTGTGGGCAAAGAAAAATCCAACTATGAAATAAATTGTCACCAATTGTTGTTTCACCGTCAATGGTAAAACGGTTGCCATTGATAATTACCGTAGTATTATTGGGTAAAGTAGCATCCGGGACTATTTGAGCTAAACTCGGCATGGATAAATTCCAGCTAGTGAAAATTATGCTAATAGTTAATAATTTCTTCATTACTAAAATTTTCAAACTTTGGACTTTAGTATCCGTCAAAGATTATTTCAAATCTGATTCATATTAGTAACGCTACAGACCTTTAAATTTTGACTATTATTATTAGACTTTTGACTTAAACTAACTTATCTAGACCATTAGATTTAATATTCATACTAAATCCGGTTTCGATCAACACTATAGTGCTTAAAGGTAAAAGGTCAGCACTAAATTGATGCTAACCGTACCACAATTTAAGGTTCACTTCCTAGTGGTCTATTTCATCAAAAATAAATGATGAGTTTAGATAAGGGGAAAAAATTTAATGGTTTATCCCCCAAATTCATCTTGACCAGAAAATCAGGTCTCAAGTCTCCTCCTGGAAAGGGGATAAAAAGCGGTCGTTTAGCTAGCGCACAACTACGTTAACGGCTGTCGCCGACATGAATGCGGAGCATTCCCTAGGATGGGATGGCGAGGAAACTTCGCCATATCCAATCGACCAAGAGAAAGAGAATTCAGTATTCCCAGCCTCCCTATTTGACGAGGTAGTGTTAACTGAAATGACAAACCAGTAGAAAGGTTTGGCTCCAAAACTGCTATTTTTGTCAATTATATATATAACGATGACAAATATTTTTTATCAATTTCAAAAGGGTAAATATACTACTACCCCTTACCTACTAAAAATAAGTCAACCTAGACAACAACACACTGCTCCCATTGGCATTTTTGATAGTGGAGTAGGTGGAATTAGTGTTTTAAAAGAATTATACCGCCAACTCCCCAAAGAAACCTTTATCTACTTCGCTGATACAGCACGACTTCCCTATGGTACAAAATCTCAGACAGAGATTGTACAATTTGTGCGTCAAGTACTAACTTGGATGCAAAAGCAGGGTGTTAAGATGGCGATCATTGCCTGCAATACTGCCACAGCAGCAGCAATAGATCGAGTAGCAGTCGAATACAATTTTCCCGTTATTGGTATGATTGAACCTGGTGCAAAAACAGTTGTCCACAGGAGTAGCAAAAGAATAGGTGTCATCGCTACTCTACATACAGTTAAGAGTAATGCTTATCTGAATACTATTCTGAAAATCGATCCTTCGATTTTAGTATTTCAAGTAGGAGCTCCTACTTTAGTACCATTAATTGAACAGGGTCAGATCAATGATGCTTATACCTTGGCAGTAGTACAACAATATCTTGAACCCTTAATCGCAAAACAGATAGACACTCTAATATTAGGTTGTACACACTATCCACATCTGATACATTTGTTTAGACGAATTTTAGATAACTCAGTAGAAATAGTAGACCCCGCTATTGCTGTTGTTCGTACTGCAGCCCAGGAACTTGATAGTTTGGGAAAATTAAGCGATCGCCCTCCTCATTGTACTAGCTTCTATGTGAGTGGCGACCCAGAAGAATTTGCTAAAAGAGTGCAACAATTTCTTGGTTTTACTCCGATAGTGGAACAATTTTGCTTAGGAGTAGAAAGTGTGAAAATCAAATCTGAATCTGTAGCTTGATTTATAGTAAATTATTTGTGATAAGCATCACTGACAAGATATTTCTTTTATATTTGGCGTTATTTTGGAAATGATATTTCACTCAGCAATGCCAAATATTTTTTTGTCAGTAGAAATTCAAATTAAATTCAGTTTAATTTTTTAATACAGCATATTTCGAGCAAATGATGTACAGGGTAAATGGTGAAAATCATGTAGTGCGGGCATCTTGCCCGTGTGGATATACCTCATAACAACGGAAAGCGCTGTATCATATTTTTCCTTTTTTAAGAAATTTTAGCTATAAAATTTCGTTTTTCATACTAAACTCACAAAAAAAATATTACAAATAATAAACTCATAATTTATATATATTAAAATTTAAGGCATATTAATTTGTAGCAAGAATAATTAATATCTATTAATTCACATAAAAAAATATATTTTTTTTTAAGTTGTTATAAAATTTTTAAGTTGTTATGAAAGTAAATTTCTTGTGATAAACTTTCCAATAACAACTAGGTAATTTAGTGAGGACAAACTGTATGACTGATGTTAGAGTTCTAATTCAGAACGTAGTCTCTGAAGGGACCGAAACAAGTTCTGTATTCTTTTCTCCAGCATGGGTAGCATTCCATAATGGTGGTTTTGACACCTTTACTACTCCTGAACCCGCTACTGAAGGTTTAGAAAGGCTGGCTGAAGATGCTACTTTTGATGCTATCACTGCTGAGTTTGCTAGTAGTGAAAGTGGTATTGACGGAGTAATTGAAGCAAATACTACTAGTGGAGCTTTTACTCTAGGAAGCCTAGGTCTTGGAGCATTTGATGTAGATGGAAGTCTGTACAGATACTTTAGTTATGCTTCCATGATATTACCTAGTAATGATGCTTTCATCGCTAATGGAAACCCAGTTGCTTTCGATGTCTTTGATGAGAGTGGAAATTTCTTAGGAGTAGATACTATAGTTAATGGAGGTCAAGATGGAGTATGGGATGCAGGAACGGAAGTAAATGATGAAATTCCTGAAAATACGGCAGCACTTGGTCAGACAGAACCAAATACAGGTGTGGATGAAAATGCAGGAACTTCACTACACGTTGGTTTTCTTGGTAGTCAACGACTTGGTGGTGAACCAGGAGGTATTTTAACAGCACGCGAAGATGCTGATTTCACAATAGGAGATGATGGAGAAGATTTTGAAATAGCTCGCATCACTGTTTTACAAGATGTTGCTGGTGCTACTTCTGGAGACAATCGCCTTAACGGTTTAGAAACACCAGATAGTATCCGTGGTCTTGCTGGTAACGATACTTTAAATGGTTTTGGTGGCCGAGATTGGTTAGTTGGTGGTCGTGGTAATGACCTGCTCAGAGGTGGTGCAGGTGACGATATTTTAGAAGGTCGCACTGGTGTTGATCACCTACTTGGTGGTGCAGGTGATGATATGTTGAAAGGTGGTGCTGGCAACGATCGCCTCAATGGTGGTGCTGGTAACGATACTCTTATGGGTGGCAGTAAAAGTGACTTATTCATCTTCAATACTAATGAGGCATTTGATACTGATGATGTAGGTGTAGATACAATTACTGATTTTAATACAGATGATGATTTCATTCTTCTTGATCGAGATACTTTTGCTGCTATAACTAGCGTGTCAAGTAGCAAAGCTAGCCCAGGATTTAGCGTTTCAACTGAATTTACTGTAGTTGATACAAATGCAGAAGCAAATACCTCAGAAGCTTTAATTGTTCACAGTCTAGAAAGTGGCAATTTGTACTATAACCCAGATGGTGCTACAGCAGGTTTTGGCAATGGTGGTTTGTTTGCTAATGTCACTCCTGAATTAGAAGGAGATAACTTTATTCTCCGTTAGTGCTGCTTGAGTAAAAGTTGGGCATTTGTTGGGGGTGGGTTTAGGCAAAAGCAACAACAAGCCAAACTTCTAACCCCCAATCCCTAGTTATAATATGCAATCAGTTTCTAATAGATAAACATAAATAAATGCAACAAGTGTAGAGCAGATTTAATAGAATATAGAGGATGATGAGGTACAGTCAAAGACTAATATCTCTTCCCTATTTACTAAAGTTATAAAACTTGGCGTTACTGAGTGGTAATGATTTTTAGATTAAGTCTGAACCTTACAGCGGTTTTCAGATCAATAAACCACAATGATACTAACTCCTAACTCTTAACTTCTAACTCCTGCCTCCTAACTCCTAACTCCTGACTCCTGACTCCTGACTCCTAACAATGAGTTTAGTGGTCTACTCAAATGAAAAGCGCTGTAAACATAAGTTTTTCAATTTTACCTTCAGCTATTTACCATTACATTTCAGAAACGCCTAAAACTTTGTACTTTACTAACTCTGAAACTGCTGTAATACCAAATTCAAAAATTCAGGCTATTCACCTTATCTACTGACTACTGGCTACTGACTACTCGCTACTAACTACTCTAAACCTCAGTAGCTCAAGTTTATGAAATTAATATAAGACACAATAACAAGAGTATTTGTTGCTATTATTCCACCAAACTCGCACTGCAGGTAAACCAATACCCATAAAAGTAGAATCACCACAACATAATAACCCTGGGAATAGTTTATTAGGTCTAGGACAAAACCACTCCCCAGCAAAAATTACCAGAGTATAGAACCCCCAGTGACCGGAAAGCGATCGCCCGTTTCTGAGTGTCAATGTTCCGAGAGTTATATTGCATGCAGCAAAACCAAATATTTTTATAATGTCGTATGGAAATTGATTTAGATCGAGTTTGATGGATTATATATATTATACCCTGAACACAATCCACACAATTAGGTTTATGCTAAACTTGGATGTATCAATAAGCTAATGATAAAGGAAATAATTTTATGACCGAAAGAGTAGTTAGAGTCACTATTGAAAATATAGCCCCAGAAAATGGTGCATTTTTCTCTTCAACTTGGGTGGCTATTCAGAACGGTGAGTTTGATATTTTTGACCAAGGTGACGCGGCATCTGGGACTTTTCTAGAAGGGTTAGCCGAAGATGCTAGTACTGATGGGATAACTACTGCTTTTAGTGACAGTGATGCTACTGGTGTTCAACAGACAATTCTTGGCCCCACAGGTAACTTTAATGATTTTGATTCAGGGGACAGTGTTTCTACACAATTTGTTGTAGAGCATGAGGTTGATCGCTTCTTCAGCTATGCGGCAATGATCCTTCCTAGTAATGATGCGTTTATTGCTAATGGAGATCCTGTTGAGATTTTTGATGAGGCTGGAGAATTGATTCCAGGTATTGAGATTATTGTTACTGGAGATCGAGTCTGGGATGCTGGAACGGAAGTCAATGATGAAATTCCTGAAAATACAGCAGCACTTGCTCAGGCAGCACCCAATACAGGTGACGATGAAAATGGAACAGTTCTACTACACCCTGGTTTTATCGGTAGTGCCCGAGAAGATAGTGCCGAACAAGGAAATATTTTACAAGCACGTCCTGCGGGTGATTTTACAACAGAAAATGATGGGGCAGATTATGAAATAGCAAGGTTCACCTTTTCTTTTGTTGATGACATTCTCGGTACTGGGGTGGGCGAGCGCCTCAATGGCACCGATCAGGCAGACATTATCAATGGTCGAGGGGGCGATGATATTGTCAATGGACTAGGTGGCAACGATCAGGTCATTGGTGGTAAGGGTAATGACCTGATCAGAGGTGGTGAAGGTGACGATATTTTAGAAGGTCGCACTGGGTTCGATCGCCTACTTGGTGGTGCTGGTGATGATATGTTGAAAGGTGGTGCTGGCAACGATCGCCTCAATGGTGGTGCTGGTAACGATACTCTTATGGGTGGCAGTAAAAGTGACTTATTCATCTTCAATACTAATGAGGCATTTGATACTGATGATGTAGGTGTAGATACAATTACTGATTTTAATACAGATGATGATTTCATTCTTCTTGATCGAGATACTTTTGCTGCTATAACTAGCGTGTCAAGTAGCAAAGCTAGCCCAGGATTTAGCGTTTCAACTGAATTTACTGTAGTTGATACAAATGCAGAAGCAAATACCTCAGAAGCTTTAATTGTTCACAGTCTAGAAAGTGGCAATTTGTACTATAACCCAGATGGTGCTACAGCAGGTTTTGGCAATGGTGGTTTGTTTGCTAATGTCACTCCTGAATTAGAAGGAGATAACTTTATTCTCCGTTAGTGCTGCTTGAGTAAAAGTTGGGCATTTGTTGGGGGTAGGTTTAGGCAAAAGCAACAACAAGCTAAACCTATAACCCCCAACCCCTAACTTTAATATGAGTTTGTAGTAGGGCTTTAGCCCTATCTAGAGTTCGGGCTCAAGCCCTACTACGAGCTCTAATTATAACTATTCAACTGTACATGATATAACTAATTACCCAAAGTTTATATAACTGTTCTTTCCAACATTTCCCTATGCTTCCACACAGGAGCAAGAGTATTTGCTGCTATCATACCACTTACTGCCACTGCTGGCAAACCAATACCAGGAAAAGTAGAATCACCACAACATAATAACCCAGGCAATGGCGTATTCGGTCCAGGAAATAAACCCTCTCCAGCACGAATTGCTGGACCATAAGACCCCCGATGACGGCGAAGAAAGCGTTCGTGAGTTATGGGAGTTCCTACTAATTTCACTTCACAACGGGAACGGACATCAGGTATTATTCGCTCTAAACCTTGCCACATAACCTCAGCTCTTTGTTCCTTTTGTTGTACATATTCCTGAATCTTTCTATCCATACCCTGCCATAATTGATATGGTTCATTTCCTGGAGTATAAACATGAATAACGTGCTTTCCTGGGGGTGCAACAGTAGAGTCTATTAATGATGGAATAGATACTAATACAACATTTTGGGGTGCATCTATTTGATCCCAATGATTAACAATAATATGGTGACACGCCAGATCGGGTTTGATATCTGTGGCATCAATACCCAAATGTAAGTGCATAAAACTGTTACATTCTGGTGTTGCTTGTCTTTCTTCCTGAAAAGAGTTTGACACCGTACCCTCTGGCAATAATTTCAAAGTATCCCAGACAGAAGCATTTGATATTACTGCTTGCTTTGCCCGAATTTCTTCTCCATTCCGCAACAACACCCCAACAGCACGCCCACCCTTAACTACTACCTGTTCCACATGAGCATTCAACATCAATTGACCACTGTGACGTTGTAACCCGCGCACTAAAGCATCAACTATTGCTCCACTTCCACCAATGGGATAGTCAAGCACAACTCCTGGTTTATACCATTCAGCAAACATAAATGCAACTTCAGCAGCACTGGTACCATTTGCTGGTAAACCTGAAAGTAGGAAGCAAAGTAAATCAAGCCAATTTCGGATAAAAGGATCTGTAACAACCCCTTCAATAATTTGGGAAAACGCTCCCGTTAACTGAGCAACGTTAAAAATGTGTTTTGCCATAGTAGGTAGAAACTGCCCCATTGTCATTATTGCTCCTAAATCAAAACGGAGAGAAGCAGGAGGAATAGCGATCGCTGCTTCTGCTAGTGGAGCCATAACTTCTTGGAGTTTACGCCATTCTGCCACCGCATTGTCACCTCTCAGGCTTTGGAGAACATCACAAAATTGGTCTGCACCCACTGATGTATCAAAGTCACCTTCTGGTAAACAACAACCCCAAGTGTCATAAGTTACGCAGGGTACTTCCTCGCCAATAGCATCCAAAACTTGTGCTAATGGGTTAGTAGAAGGGCGATAGGAAAGACCAGAATGTAAAGATGGTCCAGAATCAAACTTGAATCCCTGATATTCAAAACTATGAGCAGCACCTCCAGGAATAGAATGACTTTCGCACACTATGACATCAAAACCATAGTTTGCTAGTAAAGCCGCAGAAGTTAAACCACCAATTCCACTACCAATTACAATTACATCTGTTTGAGACATATTATTTAGTTAATTAGTTAATTTAGCAATTGATATAAAGGATACCAGCAAAGTTAACAAAGTCATCTCAAATTGGCTCTTATACTGAAATGTGAAACAATTTCCTGAAATTACTGTAGCATCAAAGTTTTCAAATCTTACTTTTAACTTTTAAATTTTGACTTTGCTTATTCCCTGGCTTCAGCAAAATACTTTTTCACTAAGCCATAATTAGTATTATACTCAACACCAGAAAAATTCAGTAAAACTACGAATGACATTTTTGACTAATATGAATTATCTTTAGTATTAAAGGGCTAGCAAATCATACTATATTGTCCCATAACTAAGACATTAAAGAGTAACAATTATTACTTTTTGCTGATAGAATAACTAATCAGGCTAACTATCTGGCTCCAAAGGTGTATCTACCAATCAATACCCTCTAGGAGTAAGAAAAATGTTAACTGCAGATCGTCACATTAATCAGAAATTAGAAAACCCTAATTTTTTATCTTCAAATCTTGTTTTTATTGACTCGCAAATTCAGGATTACCGATTCTTAATTTCCGGATTTTATCCAGGAATAGATGTAGTTGTTATTCCTAAAAATCAAGATGGACTAGAAGTTATTACAGGGACTCTAAAAAAATATATAAAACAAGAGCAAAAATTAGATGCAATTCACATATTTTCTCATGGTAGTCCCGGCAGTCTAAAACTAGGAGATATCTTTCTCAATACCCATACCATTAAACTGTATAAAAATCAGATTCAAAAATGGCAAGCAGCACTAAATACAACATCAAATATTTTACTTTATGGTTGTAATGTCGCAGCCGGAATAGGTAAAAAATTCGTCCAGAAATTACATCAACTAACTAAAGCAAATATTGCAGCTTCAGTTAATCCTACAGGAGCTTATCCTGGAGATTGGCATCTAGGATTTACTACTGGAAAAATTACAGCTCCTCAAGTATTAAAACCAGAAATAATGGCTACTTATAATGGTACTTTAGACACTATCACAGTTACTAATAATAATGATAGTGGTACTGGTTCCTTAAGACAAGCGATCGCCGATGCCAACCCAGGAGATACAATTGAATTTGACTCTAGTTTAACTAATCAAACTATTACCCTCACTTCTGGTCAATTAGAAATTGATAAAGACCTAACTATTGATGGTGGAAATGCTCCTAATTTAACTATTAGTGGCAACAACAGCTCTAGAATTATGGACTACCAAGTAATTCCTAATTTTGAATTGCTACCTGAAAATCCCGATCTAAAAACAGAACCTCTAATAATAAAAAATCTAACATTTGCTGAGGGAAAAACTACAGAAATAGGAAAACCAGGTGCTGGTGGTGCTATTAGAACCGAAAATTTTACAGAATTAATTGTTGAGAATAGTACCTTTATTAACAATACAATTAGTGGTAGAGGTGGAGGAGCAATTTACAGTGGTTATAACAGTAAAGCCACAATAATTAATAGCAAATTTGATAATAATGATAGTAGTCAAGCTATTGAAAATGCTGAAAAATTAGGCGAACATGCTGGTGGTGCAATTTTAATTTGGAGTGAAAGTGAATTAACTATTCAAGGCAGCGAATTTACCAACAATAAAGGTGGAACTGGAGGTGCAATTAATAACCTATTAAGTAAACTCACTGTAGAAGATTCTATCTTTAAAAATAATGATTCTACAGCAGGCAGTGCTGGATTTGAAAATGGTCATGGTGGGGCAATTTATACTGATGGTGCTAGTCTTCATACTGACGATATTGGTGACACAATTAGAATTAGTAATAGTCTATTTGAAGGAAACAAAGCTGCTGGGGAAGGAGGTGCTCTATTTTTATTTGGTTATCCTCCAGATGAAATAATTGTTGAAAATAGCACTATTATTAATAACTACGTTATTGAAGGTTTAAAAGGATATAGTATAGGGGGCGGAATCAGAGCAGGCAATGCTGAATTCACACTAACTAACAGCACCGTTGCTAATAATTTAGCCTTAACTCAAGGTGGTGGTTTATGGGTAGGAGAAAATGCTACATCCACAGTAATTAATAGTACGTTTTCTAACAACGCCGCCTTCCCTGCTCAACTAGATTCTAATCAACAACCCATAGTTGATAGTGATGGAAACTATGTTTTAGACGAAGAATATGACATAACCAGAGTAATAGGTGGAGCAATGACTCTTAATGTTCCTACAACTATAACTAACTCCACTTTTGCCAATAATCATGCCGGATGGTGGGGTGGTGCATTTGTAGGTGATGCGTCTGCCACAACAACTAACTCAATTTATTATAATAATACAGCCGGAAATCCCTTCGATCAAGCTAATCAAACAGCAAAACAATTAAATGATGGCGGGGGTAACATTCAATATCCAGATCAAGCTAATACTAACGATAACAAAATAACAGCAAATATTACTGTTGCTGATCCCTTACTAGGAGAACTACAGGAGGTTGATGGTGTATTAGTCCATCCCTTATTATTAGGAAGTCCAGCTATTGATGCAGGAACTAATACTGATGCACCTACTACAGATCAGTTAGGCAATACTCGCCCTGTGGATGGTGATAATAATGGTAGTAGGATTACGGATATTGGTGCTGTTGAGTTTATCCCTACACCAACACCGGAAGCAACACCAGAAGACTGTATAACTGGCGATAGCTCAGATAACTCACTTAATGGTACATCAGATAATGATTGCATTGATGGCTTGGGTGGCAATGATACCTTAAAAGGTGCTGCGGGTGAAGATACCATAAACGGCGGTGATGGTAATGATACCCTAGGTGGAGGTGCGGGTAACGACCAACTTAATGGTGATGCAGGTAATGACTCTCTAACTGGTTGGATAGGTGATGACATTATTCATGGGGGTGATGGTTTCGATACTCTCCAAGGTGGAGATGATGTTGATACCCTCAACGGTGGCAATGATGCGGATACTCTAAAAGGAGGTACAGGTAACGATCTACTCAACGGTGATAGTGGGAATGACTTTATCCAAGGTGAGGCAGATGATGACGAACTCAACGGTGGTGATGGTCAAGATACAGTTGGTGGTGGCAATGGCAACGATATTATCAACGGTAATGCAGGTAATGACTCCCTAACTGGTTGGTGGGGTGATGATACTCTGAGAGGTGGTACAGGAAATGACATTGTTAAAGGTGGCAATGGTCTAGATATTCTCAATGGCGAGCAGGGAACAGATACTTTAACAGGTGGTAGTAATAGTGATCGCTTTATCTTTGATATTGGCAGTCAATTTAACCTGACTGATATTGGTTCGGATATTATTACAGACTTCAATAGTGCTGAGTCAGACAAAATAGTTCTAGATAAAACTACCTTTAGCAGTTTGAGTAGTGTAGTTGGGAATGGTTTCAGTGTTGGAGGAGAATTTGCTGTTGTTGACAATGATACAGCAGCAGCGACTACTAGCGCTAAAGTTGTTTATAATTCTGCCAATGGTCAACTTTTCTACAATCCTAATGGTACAACTAGCGGTTTCGGTGAAGGAGGTTTGTTTGCAACTTTAGAAAATCAAGCAAACTTGCAAGAGTCAGATTTTGTATTAAAATCTAACTCAACATCGGAACCTACTCCTGCTACTCCTGCTGAAATTACCAGTGATGTTATTAAGTTTACTCCCTCAGATACTGAAGCAGAAATAGCAGCTAAAGGCGGACCTAGTATTGAAATTGGCACTCAAACCATTTATATCGGTACTTGGCAAGAGTCGAGTAACAATCAAGACCCCATTATTGCTAGCTTCGACGACATTAACCCTGCTAATAATTGGATAAGAACAGATTATGAAAGTACCGGAGCAGATGGTCGCGGTAATGGTTTATTTTGGGATGGAGACGACTTATATGCAGTTTTCAGTACCGATGGCACTCAAGGATCTCCCAGTGAAGACTTTCGGCGTGCTGCCAGCGATGCCACACAGTCTTGGCTACGCAGTTATGGTCAAGGTGGTGGTGCGAAGGTAAGTGTTGTTGCCAGAATAGATGAGCTAACAGGAGAAATGACAGATGCTGCATTTTTCTCAGCAGTCTTGAATAGCGGTAATAGTAATACTTTGACAGTTACAGATCTATCTATTAACTCTGATAATAATTTAGTTGTGGAAGCTAATGCTTTCTTTGGACCACGCAATCCTGATGGTAGTCGGATGACTCAAGTAGATACAAGTCTGGGTTCACCCTTTGATTATACGGTGGAAATAACTCAGAGTTTAGAGGAAGTAATTAGCACCGCTGCTGTTGGTTGGGAGTAACAAGTCAGGAGTTACGCAAGGACACTATATAGGGTTTGCTGAATAAAGCAGACTTTGGGGGATGTGGGAAGTTAGGAAGTGTGGGGAGGGTTGAAAGGGTTGGGAGATCAAATTTTGTCCAAAGATTTAGGGGCGAACGGCCGTTTTGCTCCGCAATATGAAACGTCCCTACTAGATATGCTTGTTATGCGTAAGTCCTGATATTCTGAATGTAGGTTTTTAAGGATTGAGAAAGAAACCTCGATCACTATTGGCAAAACCTGTTTCTATAAATTGTAAAGCTTGATAAATTAGTTGTCGAACCGGCTCTTGCCTCTCAATGATATTTTCCGATCGCTCCCACTGAAAATAGAGAGAGCGGAGAAAATTTTGGATATTTCGGTAAGCACATAGTTGTTCAGTCGGACTTGTAAGTATTTTTCGCCAAGGATACTTTTCAAAATCATCCCAAATTAAAGGACCTGAAGGACGACGCTCAGTTTCAGTCAAGATATCTAACCAAGAATTTATTTGCTCAATGCTAAGTATATTCTGTTGGCAAATTTTGACAGTGGCTCTAGCTAACCTCTCCTCTTCAGAATGAATATAAACTGATGGTACTGGTTGGCGAAGTTTGGTCGCGATCCCTATTAACAATCTCATTAAATCTAAATCGTTGAGATAGGAATTTAGACTAAGAATACCTAAAGCATCGGCAACATGAGCAATTCCGTGAGACCATCCTTTTTCTGGAGAAATATATCCTCTTAAATCTTGCTCTTTTTCTAGATAAGTTAAGTAGAGTTCCATGCGATCACGAATTTCTGGTTCTTCTATATAAGGATGCTGGCGATGGAAGTCTGTTAAATCATTTAAAAGTAATATAGAATAACTCCGCAAAAATACTCCATCGCTTTCTGTTTCACCAAGACCAATTTTTATATTACATTTAGCTTTTTCTGCCAGTTCCAGCATTTCTACGTCATTATAGTAGGTGCGGTCATACCATCCCCAAATCCATGCACTCAAAGTCATATAGCTGTAATCCCGTAAATCCGATCTTACTGCTCCTAAATTCTTCATTAGTTGGGGGGTTAATTCCGCAACCTGATAATTATCAGGAATGGCAAATCTATTCTCAAAAATTGATTTTAAAAGTTCTACATCCATTGGTTTTATGTTTTAAGTTATGGAAATTATTTAATCTATAAGGTAAAGCTTTTCGATCCCCCCTAACCCCCCTTGAGAAGGGGGGAACCTTCAAAGTCCCCCTTAAAAAGGGGGATTTAGGGGGATCGCATAAGTACCTCACCCATTCGAGAAACCCTATACGGGAATATTTATTTGCTTTTTGGCTAAAATTGCGACATATTCTAGAGGTTTACCGTTCAAAAAACGACGGTGGAGATAGAATTCTGTAGAATGTATTTTTAAGTAACCTTTTTCCACTGCCTGACGGTAAAAATTGACAAATTCCGGACAATTATCCTCACATTCGTAACTGGTTTTTGCCACATTGAATAACACCCAACCTTGATTTTGAATTAAGTTCATTCCTGTGGCAAAAGCTTTTACAGGAATATGACCTTCACTTAATGCAGAACAACAAACAAAACCATTTAACTTTTTCTCCTTGAGAAAATCGCTGGTTGATTTTGATAATTGAGTTAAATCTTCCACAAAGTAATTTTCATACACTCCGGGAGAATCTCTTTGAGTAGCTTCGGCAGCTTCAGGAACAATGTCAATACCAATAATAGATTTTACTCCCAGTTGGGCAACTTCTTGACCAAATAATCCGCTTCCCGCACCTAATTCTAATAGTTTTAGCTCCTCCACTGACTCACCGCTATTTTTTAAGTTCTCAGTTAATAAGGTAGCCATGACTTGGTGAGAACGATAGGCGAGTTTCTCTACAGCCAAATAGTTATAAAGTCCAGGAATGCTATAAATTTCTCCATAATTATGGAGTTTTAATCGACGCTCTTGCCCGTTTTCTGTAATGAAAACATATTCTTCATTAATTGGTAAATTTTCGATGCTATCAGGCAAACGAATTTGAAAGTTAGTTGACATTTTGTTAAAAATTTTATTGAGTAATATTATGTCCGGATAATCAGCGATCAAAAAGTTTTTTTTGTAGTAAGGCTGTAGCCTTATCTACCATTAGGCCAGCAGAACTAGAATTTTCTATTAGAACTTCAGATGAGGATTAATCAGTATGTTTACTAATACTAATCGGTGTTTTTCGTTTTGCAAGCTCCTCCAAGTATCTATCAGGATTTACTACTGATTCTGGAGGAAACACCCCTCTTTGAGAAATTTCCTCGTTTGCCACCATCTGAGCGGCTATTGATATTGGCGAGCAAACATTCTTATCTTTCCCCTTTTCCCACTGCACACCCTTTAGAGAAAGGTAATCCATTATCCATGTAATATTTTTGTTATCTTTCGTTCCCTTAACAATAACTCGCTTGATCTCAGATTTTTTAGGTTCTCGACTTATAGGCCGTGGACGGCTCATCACAACTTTTTCTACAAAGTTAGCTGGTGAAATTTTAACACCATTAATCTCTATTGGCTCACTAGACGTTAAATTCATTGCCTTCAAAAAACGCATTCCTTTCTCAAATCTTTCATTGAAAGCCAGCTTAAATGAAACTTCTTTAATACCTTTACTTTTTAAACTTTCAGGCAATGTGGCTAACTCAGAGTGCAATACATATATCGGACGTCTTATATTGAAAGGCTCTGGAAATTCATATTCATTACCACCAGAAGCTGGTTCTACAAAGTCCATTTTCCCATTAGTGAAAACAGCAGCCGGATATTCAAATTCCTGGCACGTTGTACCAATAGCATGAGAAACAGGAAAAGCATTTTTATCTTCGTAAACTGTTTGATCGTAAAAAGCAACTTTAATATGCACCTCATCTACTGTTTCCATTCTATCAGCAGCATAACGGGCCATAATATTAGTTGTCCCTGGTGCCATCCCCATACCGGCAATAGCAGTTAAATTTGCTGAAGCAAATTTCTCATTCATTGTTAATTGCTTTTGAGTCATGTAAAATAAGCCCCCCATATCCAGATAATGAGATTTTATTGCTAATGCCAAATTCATTATCTTTAAGTTCAATCGATAAGGGGTACAGTTAATTAGAATATCAACATCATTTAGTTCATTAACTGCATTTTCACTTAAAATATCTATCTTTCTGGTTTCAATATACTCACTATTAAAACTTTCTTTTACATACTCCAGTTTTTTTAAGTCATAATCAACAACAATTATTTTGTCAATGGACTGACAAGTATCTAACAAATCTTTTATTGTGGTTGTACCTGTATAACCAGCACCACCTATAATTGCAAATCGTGTAGTTTTCATTTTAGATATTTTCAGATTAAATTTTCAAATTCACTATACAGCTTGGCTTGAATAAGAGTATAACAATCCTAAGTTTAAAGAATAATATCTATCCTTTTTTCACAGATAACTTTTCTACACTCATCAAGTTAGGCAAGTATATCGAAAGGCTGGATCAAACGACTTAATTCGATTGAAGCCTCAAAAAAATTGAATTCATATTGAGCATTGTGAGGAATGCTATTAAAGTTTATGAAATATAGCGTTTTTGGACAGATAACTAAAACATTTAGGGGGAAATCATTATCTTTTTTATCTCGCATAAAATTCACTTTATGGTTTTATGAAAAGAATTAAGTAATATCATCAGGACTTATGCAGAACCTCCATATATAGTAATGGCATTTTCCTTCTCCTGATAGCCTGTTGTCTAATGATTTGGGTAATTCCCGATAGTTTAGTTATTAAATTTATCAGTTGAACCTACTTTTTCAAAAGTGAATGTTCTTTTTCAAGAGTACTAATTTTATATCAGTTGTGTAATCTCCATCATTAACCTCAACACTCACGTTGAGACTCCTTTTCTTAACGCCATAGATTGTAGCTTGAAATTTGTTATCACCGTCCAGAGCGACTGTGTCTTTAAAGAAAAAGCTTTGCTTATAAACCGCAATATTACCATGCAGATCGACAACTTCTTCTAAGGTATAATCTAGCTGCTCAATAAAATAACAGTATATTATTAAATAACAAGCCTGATTAGATAAAGTCATAAAATCAGTATTATTCATGGCAGCAGATTTTTCACCGCTCTTTAAATACGGCTGATAACAAATAAATTTTCCACTAAGCATATTTTCGTTAAAGCTCAATGAGTCGCTCAACAAAAATTTACTTTTTTCATCATATCTAAATAAGGCTTTTTCACAAAGTTTTTTTATATCCATCTGTTCATCCAAATATTGGTAATATAATCAGGTGAAAATGATTTTCACACAATACTTTTTTTGAATAGAAACTATATTCATCTTACTTATCATTCCCAGATTTTCTTGGTCTACTAACGAAAATTTTTTCTTCCCACAAAAAAGTTCCAATCAACATATCCTGATTTGAGTTTTCTATTGCCCAGTTCTGGATCGAAAGCTGTTCTCCCATGTAAAATTCTGAAATTTTGGAAGAGTAGACAGTTATTAGATTTCAAATGAAACTGATATTGATAATCTGATTTTTTCAGATAGCGGAAAAAAGCATGATACGCTTGATAGAAATTTTCTAATTCCTCAAAAGCTAAATGAGGTCTACAATTTCTTTTACTAAAACGCACTGTAGTCAAGTTCCCAGAACTATCGCATTCTAATATAGAGGCAATATTACAAAAGCGGTAGTGATGATTGTGGTCAACTAACCAAAATTGTACGGGAGTTTCCAGCAAAACTTGAAAATATTGAGGATAATCTTGACGAAAGTCTTGAGCTACCCGGAAACCATCTACTAACGTAGATTCACCCCCAGGATTTTGATTTTCTACACAATAAAGAAATTGAGCGAGGCGATGTCCTCCCCAATAACTCAGATCGTTATGAGGGGGTAAGGGGCAACCATCACGGGATGGTATAGATTCTTTAGTTTTGGCTTTAGTTTCTAGAGCAAATATTCTCCCGTAATAAATGTTATAAATCGGACCAACAGATTCAAGAAAAGATTCCAATTTTTCAGGTGCGATATTTTCTAGAACGACAAATCCCAGATTAAATAATTGTTCCATCCAAACATCGCTATTAGTAGTCTGAGGGTTATAAGTTTGGGGCGGTTTAAATTCTAGTTTGGCTCGATCCCATAAAATATTGTTGTCAGACTCGACTTCTGGTTGAGGATCGTAACTATTTTTGAGCAACCATTCCACAGAAAATACGCTGCGGTGAGCGGGAGTTTCATCCCAGTCAATGGTTAGGGTTTCTTCATTTAATTCTATGGATAAAGGTATGGGTTTTTCTGGGCGATCACTAATATTTGGATCGTATAGTTGTTGATAAGGAGCAGCATACCGACAACTCGGACAATTTTCTCGTAACCAGATATAGTGAAAACGTTTATTTTTGATGGTAATAAAAGATTTGGTTTGAGTTGTAGTCATTGAATTTTTCCTCGACTAAGGTTAGCTTAATTAATTCCAAGAAGAAAATTTTGGCTGTTTTAAAAGTTCTCGTCTAATATTATTTGCTTGCTCATGTATTTCTGCATAACTATTTCCTACTAAATTTACTGTTGCTAAAGTAAAACCACTAGCACTAATTTCAGTTATTTCCAGTTCGGGACTTACTCTAATTTCCAAATTAGAAAATTGACTAGCTAATTCAAAATCAAATAAATTTTTAGCAATATCTTTGGCAAAAGTAGTGATATAAAATATGCCTCCAACTAATCCGTTGAGAGTAGGAGTTTTAGGTCTACTACCCATGGCAATTGAAATTATGGCAGTATAAGGATCGCCTTGATTTAAGCATTGACGATATAGAGAAGCAGATATAGGTATCATCCGCCCATTAATTTCCATAACTTTGATTTCTCCTTTGTCACTAACAAAAAATTCCACATCAACAAATTGATTATCAAATCCATACTCTATTAATATTTCGACTATTTTTTTATACCCTTGATGGAGTTTTTCTTGAATATATAAAGGTAAAGTTGAAGGAAATGTATAATCAGCAAAACATTCTGGCTTAGTAGAATAGTAATGACCATCAGAAATTCCCCAGATTAATATTTCTCCATTACTAACACAACCATCTACACAACATTTCTGGGGGAAGTCAATATATTCTTCAAGTAAGATTGAATTACTCCTAATTAGTGGATATTTATTTGTATCTAAATAAGCTTCTAAAAAAGGTTTCAAATAATTCAGATTATCTACTACAAACTCCTTGTGAAATGCAATCCCATCGATAGCTTCTTGAACATTATTAGCCTTGAAAATTGATGACGAGCAAGCCCCAGTACAAGGTTTCATCATCCAAGGAAAAGGAATATCTATTTCCTGAATATATTCAAATAAATTATTTTTCTTTTCTAACAAACAAATTGCATATTGACTAGATGGAAAATCAATCTTTTGATGTGTGTAATATTTATGTAAACATAAAAAAGAGGATTCTATACTAGGACCTCGTAAATGAGCAAACTCTTGACTTAATTGTGCTTGTAATAAACTAGGAATATCGCGAGTTGCTAAGACTACTTTAATATCATGCTGTTTAATATATTGACGGCACTCTTCCAAATATTTCATCATATCAAAATCCTGGCTAAAACCACTTAATTTTAAGGGTGCATCCAGAAAATGAAATTCATACTTTTCTGCTTCGGGTATGGTTTGACAGTTCAAGTAATCTATTTTTCTAGGGCATATTACTAAAATAGGAATAGGTTCCATAACATTTTCATCAGTTAAAAACAACTCTTTTTTCTACTCTTCAAGGTAAGGACTATGATGACGAGGTTGAGCAAATATTTTGCAGACTATTGGTTCAAAAAACTCTAAAGGTAATGTATCATAATTGGGGTCAAAACTATTTTGGTCGTAATTATGACAAAAATCTACAGTAGCTTGATAGTAGGGATATTCACGATATTTTTCCCTAGCATAGCGGTCTAAACCTAGATAATGTCCCCAGTAATACTTCATAAATAGATCGTGATATTTTACTATCCAACAAATCTTTTCAGAGACATAAGGTTGAAGAATGGCAGCAGCTAAGGCACCATGATTATAAGGTGCTAAAGTTCCACCTATATCGTGAACTAATGCTGCTACAATCATTTCTTCATTTTCTTGATTACGATACGCTCTAGTAGCTGTTTGCAAAGAATGCTCGTAACGAGAAATTTGATAACCTTCATAAGCTGTTTTCAATTTCATGAGGCCATCTAAAATTTGTTTTGGTAAGTTTGAGGTATATTCTTCAAAGCTTGCACATAATAAATCGTAATCTTGGCGATCGCCATTTTCCATGGCGGTAAACTTAACTTGTTTCATCTTAAATAGAAGTAAGTAATTCTTTTTCTAGATTTTTCGCAAAAGGTAATTTTTGATTCAAGAAAAAATCTTCAATATTTCCCGGTTCGCGAATGAGTTCCATTTCTCCATCACAATAAGCAACTTCTGCTGGATAATTGTGTAGGGCAAAATTGGTCAGACTATGATTAAACCCATAAGCTCCACAATTATAGATTACCAAGCGATCGCCTATTTCTATATCTTCTGGCACCATCACATCTTCAACCATAATATCTAAAGGTGTTGGCAGTTTTCCTCCCAGGGTTAATTTTTGGGTATAGTTGCCATTTCTTCCCAGCACTTCCATATATTTGCTTGCTGGTTTCATCGACAGTCTTAAAATTTGGTGGACACCCCCATCCAAAATAATAAATTTTTGCCCTAGAGATTCTTTGATATCAACTACCTCTGTCATATAACATCCGGCCTCTCCCACCATATAACGCCCAATCTCTACAATACAATGATATGGATAAGGATTATTCTCAAAAATTATTTGCAACTCCTTACCAAAGGACTCCATATCAAATTCAGGATCGACACTATTATAAGGTATGCCAATTCCACCACCAAAATCTAACACGGAAATATGATAACCTTGGTCATTAATTCTATTAGCTATACTAATGGTATTTGTCCAAGAAGCTAGTAATTGGTTATAGTCTAGGACATTACTCTCAGTAAAGATATGAATACCTTTTAAATTAAGATTTTCTAAAGAGTCTATCGCTGCAATTTCTTCTATGGCTCTGTCTTCATCTACACCGAATTTGCTGGAGCTACTGGCGATCATTTGAATTTTTGCCCTAGGTTCTCCGCCATTAGTATCATTAGTCCCACAACTACTTGCTTTTTCCCGAATTTCGCAACTCTGACTTGTTCTGTACAACGGGTTAATCCGAATTAAGACATCTTGCTTTTTACCATACTTTTGAGCCAAATTATTTAAGCGACGAGCTTCGTTGACTGATTCTAGTACAATGATGCCAATTCCTGCTTCTATTGCTGCTGCTAGTTCAGAATTAGTTTTTCCTGGTCCTGTAAACACAATTTCTGGAGCTGAAAATCCTGTTTTGAGTGCTGCGTTCAATTCTCCCGTTGAACTTATGTCTGCTCCACATCCTAATTGAGCCAATTTGTGGCAGATAGTTAAATTGCTATTGGCCTTGAGAGTATAGAGAATGTTGAAATTTGGGGGCAGGTAATCTCGTAGTTTGGCATATTGACGGCCAATTTTATTCAGATTGTAGAGATATAAGGGAGTCTTGTATTGTTCTGAGGCTATTTTTATTTCTTGCTGAGATAGGAGAATTGGAGGCACTCTATCTCCATTCAAATTAGGATTTTTCATAGAATTATGCTTGAGTTTTTCAGCCACTGTATTATACAGGAATTAGGCAGAAATCGGCTCATAACACAAAATCCGAACTGTGCTCTACTGAAATAAAAACCACTGTAATATCATGTTTGGTTGAATACTTATAATAATTATCATGGAGTCAGGAGTTATAATTGCTGCAGAAAGGAGTCAGGATTAAAGTAGAAGTGTAATATCTTTTCCCTACTGTCAGAGCTGAAATTTTATTCACAACTGATTATACGTTAGCGCAGCTCCCCCGGAGGGGGCACATGATATAACACAAAATTTTGTAATTTGAAAGACAAAAATCAGGACTATAAAATCGGTTTCTTGGTTGGGAAAGCGTAAGTCCTGATTATTTAGTTATTGTATTTGATACAGAACTTACGCATTCTCAATTAGTTTTAGGCATTTGAGATTGCTATCTTGACGAAGTGCTTTGCTACACAGATGAAACGCCAACACTATCGCTTGCAATTACATAAATAGCTTATGCCTAAGTTATAGGATAATCAACAGCAACCTAAACCTTAAGGGCAATTTGTTTTCCAGAATCAACACTTGCCACAGGAGTTTCAGCTTCAGAAGGAGGCACGACTTGATAAAACTTCGGCAAATATTCAGACCAATTAGCCAAAATAGCCTTAGCTTTTTCACTACCAGTCTTTTCAAAGTGCAACGAAATCAACTCCTTTAACTGCGTCTCACCTGCTGGTGTAGACACCCGCTGAATAGAAACGATTTCATTATTCACCCTGGCAGGAAAATCACCATCTTCATCTAAGAAATAAGCAATTCCTCCAGTCATACCAGCACCGACATTGCGACCTGTTTTACCTAAGCAGACAATAACGCCACCAGTCATATACTCACAAGCATGGTCGCCAGCACCTTCAATAACTGCCTTACCCATAGAATTCCGGACAGCAAAACGTTCTCCTGCTTGACCATTAGCAAAGAGAATACCACCAGTCGCACCATATAAACAGGTATTGCCAACAATCACATTTTCCGCTGGGTTGTAACCTGCTTCTACAGGTGGCTTAATAATAATTTCTCCACCGTGCATTCCTTTGCCAACATAATCATTAGCTTCACCTTGCAAAGTTAAAGTCATTCCTGGCAAATTGAAAGCACCAAAACTCTGGCCAGCACTACCATTAAATGTGAGATTAATGAATCCTTCAAAACCAGTATTGCCATAACGAGAAGCGATCGCTCCTGCTAACCTTGCTCCCACAGTCCGGTCAGTATTAACAATCTTGATTGTCTTAGAAACACTGCCCTGGTTGCGAATTGCAGTTTCAATTTCCCGGTCATCCAACAGCACATCATCTAAAACAGGACCGTTGCTATGAACTGTTTCATGCTTTAACCAATCTCGGTTAGTGCGAGTATCTGGTAATTTGAGCAAACAGTCTAAATTCAAACTTTCTGTTTTAGTTAACTGCACACCTTTCCCCTCCGGGGAAGTAGCTGATATATCCCGTGCTTTCAGCAAGTCGGCACGACCTAATATTTCATTGAGGGAACGATAACCCAACTTTGCTAAAATTGTTCGTACTTCCTCAGCAATAAACCAGAAGAAATTAACCACATTTTCTGGCACCCCAGTAAATTTCTTACGCAACTTTTCCTGCTGAGTTGCTACACCAACTGGGCAACTATTCGTATGACAAATCCTTGCCATAATACATCCTTCAGCAATCATGGCAATGGAACCAAACCCAAATTCTTCAGCACCCATTAATGCTGCCATTATTACATCCCAACCAGTTTTCAGACCACCATCTACCCGCAGAGTAACGCGATCGCGGAGTTGATTTTCCATCAATACCCGATGCACTTCGGTTAACCCTAATTCCCAAGGACTACCGGCGTGTTTGATTGAACTCAGAGGAGAAGCACCAGTACCGCCGTCATGACCGGAGATCTGAATAACATCAGCGTTAGCTTTAGCTACACCAGCAGCGATGGTACCAATACCAATTTCTGCAACCAACTTCACAGAAACACCAGCATTAGGATTAATTTGGTGGAGGTCAAAAATTAACTGTGCCAAATCCTCAATAGAATAAATGTCATGGTGAGGAGGGGGTGAAATTAAGGTAACCCCTGCTTTAGAGCGACGGAGTGTAGCAATGTAGTTGCTGACTTTTTTACCAGGCAACTGACCGCCTTCACCTGGTTTTGCACCCTGAGCAACTTTAATTTCTATCTGTTTGGCATTCATCAGATATTCTGGAGTCACGCCAAAACGACCGGAAGCAACCTGTTTAATTGCAGAGGAAGCGGTATCACCATTTTGTAATCCCTTGAGATGAGGTAATAAAGTAGACAAACCTTGACCATTCACATCATCCAATACCTTAAACCTTGTCGGATCTTCTCCACCTTCGCCGGAGTTAGATTTCCCTCCGATCCGGTTCATAGCGATCGCCAAAGTTTCATGTGCTTCCCGTGACAATGATCCTAGAGACATTCCCCCAGTACAAAAACGTTTCATTATTTCTGCTGCTGGTTCGACTTCCTCTAGAGGTATAGAAGGGGAATAGATATTAAAATCTAACAAATCTCGTAAAGCTGTTATTGGTCGCCCTTGCAAATATTTCCGGTAAACTTCATAGTGGTCATACTTTGTTGTTTCTTCGTGTTTACCATTACCATTGCCGTTAGCATGATTAAATGTTGCTACTGCCTTATGGAGTGCTTTCGACATTTCCGGACTGTTCATGTGATATTCTCCGGTGGGGCGATATTGCACAAACCCATAGTTTTCCAGTTTGTTAATATTCAGTTCTGGGAATGCCCGAGTGTGGAAAGAAATCACTTCTTGTGCTAACTCTGCTACTGTTAAACCACCTATTCGAGATGTAGTTCCTCGGAAACCCAATTCTAGTAAGTCTCCACCAATACCAATAGCTTCAAAAATCTGTGCTCCTTGGTAAGAAGACAACAAAGAAATTCCCATTTTAGAGAGAATTTTCAACAAACCTGCTTCTACTGCTTTACGATAATGTTTCTGAGCTTCTTCAATGGTAATTTTTGTAATTTTACCCCGTTCCATTTGGTTTTGAACTGTGGAACTAGACCACCAAGCACGCACAGACTCTAATGCTAAATAAGGATGAACTGCACTCGCTCCATAACCAATCAAACAAGCGAAATGATGGGTACTCCAACACTGAGCTGTTTCTACCACCAAAGATGCTTTCATCCGCAACCGTTCTTTAATCAAGTGATGATGAACAGCACCTACAGCTAACAGAGGCGGAATATAAGCAAATTCTGAACTTATTCCCCCATCATATTTGTCAGATAGAATAATAATTTCCTTACCATTCTGAACTGCTGTTGCTGCCTGTTGGCACAAATTATTCACCGCTTTTTGCAGTCCTTCTGGTCCATTAGCTACGGCAAATAGAGTAGAAATAGTTTCTGTAGCAAATTCTGAGTCTTGAATTTCTGTTAACTCTACCTCGTTTAATACGGGTGATTCTACTTTTAATAAGCGTGCATCTTCCGCACTAATTTCTAATAAGTTTCCACGCTTACCAAGAAGCATATTCAGTGACATTACCATTCCTTCCCGCAGAGGGTCGATGGGAGGATTTGTCACTTGAGCAAATCTTTGTTTCAAGTAGTCATATAGCAAATGAGGACGCTGAGAAAGAACTGCTAGGGGAATGTCATCACCCATGCAAAATGTTGGTTCTTTACCCAAATTTGCCATATCACTAATCACCATATCCAGGTCTTCCAAACTATAGCCAAATGCTGTTTGTAGTTGGAGTAGGGTTTGTGATTCTAATTTGGTGTTTGTGGTAAATGGTTGCTTTGCTATCTCCTTTCTGTGTTTTAACCATTCTCCATAGGGTTGTTGGGAACTGATACGTTTTTTAATTTCCCAATTTTTAAGAATTTCGTTAGTGTTTAAGTCTACAGCAATCATTTGTCCGGGACCGAGGCGACCTTTTTCAACTATTTCTGCTTCTGGTATCTCAACTACTCCTGCTTCAGATGCTACGATAATTAGGTCGTCATTGGTGATGCAATAACGTGCTGGTCGCAAACCATTCCGGTCTAAAGCTGCACCCACCTGTTTTCCGTCGCTAAATGCTAATAGTGCAGGACCATCCCAGGATTCTTGCAAACCACTATAGTATTCGTAAAAATCGACAATTTCTGGATGATCTACTAGGTCTGGTTGATTTCTGTATGCTTCCGGGACCATTATCATCAATGCTTCTAGTGGAGAACGTCCGGAACGGGTAATTAATTCCATCACGTTGTCTAGATTTGCCGAATCACTACTTTTATCATCAACAAAAGGTTTTAACTCATCTAGTCGTGCCCCCCAAATAGATGAACTCAGGCTAGCTTCCCGTGCTTTCATCCAATTAATATTTCCCAACAGAGTATTAATTTCTCCATTGTGACCAAGCAAACGCATGGGTTGGGCAAGAGGCCATCTAGGCATTGTGTTGGTGCTGAAGCGTCGGTGGTAAACAGCAAAGGAACTCTTATAAGCTGGATTTTTCAGGTCTGTGTAAAATTCTCCTAGCACTGCGGAGCGCACCATACCTTTATATACAATAGTGCGACAAGAAAACGAGCAAATGTAGGCATCTATCCCCCAAATAAAACCTTCTTCTTCTAAAGCACAACCAATATTACGACGCATTAAATAGAGCGATCGCTCTAAATCATCTCCTTGCAATTTGTCTGAACTGACAATAATTTGTTCGATTTGTGGTTGGTTTGCTCGTGCTTGTACTCCTAATACTTCTGGTTGAACTGGCACAACTCGCCAACCAACTACCGTCAAACCTTCTGTAGTTATTGTTTTTTCAATTGCCTGACGTGCTATTGCTGCTTTCTTTTCGGTTTGAGGCAAAAATATCATTCCCACCCCACAGTTATTAGGGTTGAGTTCTAAGTTTTCAGACAGCAACTCCCAAGGGACTTGAGTCATTAAACCCGCCCCATCCCCTGAATCTTGGTCAGCACTACAACCACCGCGATGCTCTAAGCAAGTTAAGGCAGGTAAAGCTTTCAATATAATTTCATGGCTTTTTTTCCCTGACGGATGAGCGATAAAACCGACTCCACAGGCATCTCGTTCTTCTACCAGCCATCTTTGGCCCTGATAAGTTTCTTTATTTGCTGTTAGATTTGTGTGAGATTGATTCATGTTTAATTTACCCATAACATTATAACTTTAAAGAGGGTGTCACCCTTGATATAGAAGTTTTCATCTAAATTGTTTTGTTACTTGCTTAAAGTACATAACAATTTGAACAATAGACTGAAATTTTAATGTTGTTTGAAGGTTGATACTGTAAGCAATTAGCTATCAGCGGTCAGCTATTCATTTGGAATGCTACGCAAACAGCAATTAATAATAGAGTTGTTGCTCAGGTTAAGGGAGCGTAGTTTAGCGGTAAATTTTAATTCTCTCTCAAATTTTCAATTGTTTTTACCTCCACCTAACTTATAGCTAATAGCTGACGACTGAATGCTTATTCCTACTTTCCTCATTGCATTTGAAAATATATAAAGAATACTTGACAAAAATAGCAGGTTATGTAGAAGCACAGACCTTGCATACAACTTCCCCACGAAAACCTGCAAAACTATTGTTTTGACTATTTCATCTATCTATCTTAATGATTGCCAGAAAATAATTGTGATACAAAGAATACCCCACGCTCTACTCAAGATTTATGACAAAACACTAGCGACACATTAATTTATTGTTTTTTAATTCAAATTAAATCTATGAATTGCAATCTGTTTCAACTACTTTTAGTTTCAACCTCACATAATGCCAATTATTTTATGTGTAGTTGGAATTGTTTTACTTAATTATAGTCCAGTGTTTCTTCTATCAACTGGGCTTATATATTTTTTAATTTTTTCACTAGATTTATGTTTGTATTTTAGATTTTAGATGTACTTCTTTAGCACTACGCGCAAGTCAAAAGTCAAAAGTTAAATTATTAGTTCGGCAACTGCAATAGCAACTAAATATGACTTTCCTGGAGAGATAAATGGTATAAAAGAAATACGTTATAGAGGCTAAAAATTGCTAAAACCCAGATATATCAATAAACAAGCAGATTAAAGGTGAAACCATTACTGTATAAAACCCATTCGGTATCTTTTATTTTCGGCTGACTTCTGACTCCTAATTTTTTATACTACATTTTGAAGTCCATAATGTAAGTTTTAACATATTTTATGCACTTAGTCCCGTTATTGCTCTGACCAAAGCAAGAGAATAGGGAGAATCTCCTGAAAGTTATGGCAACTGCTATGTACATTCTATGGGGATAGCTCCTGACTCCTGGCCAAATTACTCTGAAATTAAAATTCGCACTATCAGTACTTTGATATTTTTCGCAGCAAAAATGCCTTCAAAACTAATGGGGTTCATTAATTAATAATGGATAATTACCTCTCCCTAAAACGGATTGGATTGAGGCGGAACGTGAAAATTTTTTCTCTCTTGGTGATTGGATATGGCGTTTCGGCGCTTGAGCCGACATGAAAAGCGGAGCGGCTCTGTAAGAGCGGGAGACCCGCTCCTACGGACCAGCTTCGCTAACGCCATCCCATCCTAAGGTCATGCTCCGCAAACGACCGCTTGTTTCTCCTTTAAAGGAGAGGCTTTAAACCTTAATTATTCAGTAAAACTTTTACTGTATAAGGGTTTTATAATATTTTTAACATATTTTTTTGCTAAAGTACCGCTATCACCTGTAGTACCTACAATTGGTTGGGGTTAGCAAGCTCAGGAGAAAATTTTCACTATTGGCCGAATGGCCTCCTATAATATCATAGTCAAATATACTTAGTCTTAAGTTGGTTATGATACCGAAATTAATCTCCTATCCACTATGTATTAAACTCAAGAATATTAATTAATTCTAGAAAGCTCAAAAAACTTGGTCAAGCTAGATAATAATGATTCCTAAATCATTTATATAAACTCTATTAACGATAAATAATTTTTAATTTTTCCTAGTATTTTCTACAGAGATTATAGATAGGGTATGTAAAGATTTGATAGAGATATTGAAAAAGCTTGAATGGGGGGTGACAGTAACAGGGGTAACTTTGCTATGGTTGATAAAGTATCCAATTTAACTCAAACCCATAAAATATTTATCTATCAGTATGTGATTTGATAATACCTAGGATAAGACTTATATTCATACCAGATAATTAATAGTCTGCGAGTTAAGGAGACCAATCTAACATTACTATTTTCTTTTGGAGAACATCAAACAATGGTACAACTTAAAGAAGCACCTCAAACTCCTAAGTTATCTATATCTTCTGACTTACAAGGAGCTGCTACTACAGAACGTCCTTGGGGGTCCTTTACTACTTTAGAAGAAGGAACTGGATACAAAATCAAACGTATAGAAGTAAAACCAGGGCATAGACTCAGTTTACAAATGCACTACCACCGTAGTGAACATTGGGTTGTCGTTTCAGGAACTGCGAAGGTTATTTGTGGTGATAAAGAGGAAATTCTGGAAAACAATCAATCTACTTATGTACCTCAATGTACCTCCCATCGCTTAGAGAATCCAGGAGTTATCCCTCTAGTATTGATTGAGGTACAAAATGGAGAGTATCTTGGAGAAGATGACATTGTTCGTTTTCAAGACGATTATGCTCGAACAAAGTCTTAATTAAACTGGTAAGCAAAAAAATTTCTCAATGATTAACTTGACCGCAGCAGCAGTCCAAGAGATTATCCGTCTTCAGTCCAAACAAAATCAACCAAATGCCTTATTTCGCTTAAAGGTTAAATCTGGTGGTTGCTGTAGTTTCTGTTACATAATGCAATTTGATTCACAAAAGACTAGTAATGATCAAGTTTATGACTATGGCCAAATTAAAGTTGTAGTTGATTCTCAACAACTCAACTATCTAAATGGATTAACCTTAGATTATTCTGAGGATCTTATGGGTGGAGGATTCCGATTTAACAATCCTCATGCTAAGGTAGTTTGTGGTTGTGGTAATTCTTTTTCTGTTTGATATTGACAAAGATATCTAACTAATTTAAAATAAAAGATTGTTTGTAAAGTTATTGGGAATAACATAGGGACAAAGGTAAAAACAATGCTTCATGCTCCTTATAGTTTCCCGAAACTTCCTCAAAAGTAGGCCGTTGCACCAAATAACCCTTTGGTGCAACGGTAAATTATTCCTAATCAAATAATTTGAAAAATTATCAGATTAAGATTAATCATCCCAATATTTGTTGTTAGGCAAATATGACTTTTAAGAGTAAAAACAATATATTTACTTGGAAAACAAAAGATTATCTTAAATAGTAATACTAAAGTAATACTAATTTGCCTAAATCTGCATATCATGCTTAAGAGTATTGGGAAAAAATTTGTTAAGTAAATTAGCTCAGAATTATTCTAGATCTGTAGCGAGACTCGTAACGGTAATGTAATGAATATGCCATTGAGTCTTTTACTTTTGATTGCTAGCTAGTATGGTTTGTCTATAGACTGCGTATTATATACAAGTATAGCGATAGATGCGGTATGCTTGACCGTTGATGCCTGTGAAGGTTGTACTGCCGAGTATGGCCGTAGAAGCAGGAAGTAAACATTCAAATGTCACTAATTGTGACCTTATATCAGTTTTATGAAGCAGTATAAAAACAATTAGAAAAAAAACTGTTACTAATGCCTACAATTCAACAACTAATTCGTTCAGCTCGTCAAGAAACGGAGAAGAAAACTAAGTCTCCAGCTCTAAAAAGTTGCCCTCAACGTCGTGGAGTATGTACAAGAGTCTATACTACTACACCAAAAAAGCCTAACTCAGCTCTGCGCAAAGTGGCCAGGGTACGTCTAACTTCTGGTTTTGAAGTTACCGCTTATATCCCTGGTATCGGTCATAACCTACAGGAACACTCTGTAGTTATGATTAGGGGTGGTAGGGTTAAGGATTTACCTGGCGTAAGATATCACATTATTCGTGGAACTTTAGATACTGCAGGAGTAAAAGACCGCAAGCAAAGTCGTTCTAAATATGGCGCTAAAAAACCAAAAGGCTAAATTAGTGAAATGCCAAATTCTAGAAAATCCTAGCTAAAATTAACTAGCAGATATTTTATCTTGCATCAAGCAATTATCCATTGTTGACAATTTATTGGTTTTTATTATGTCTCGTCGTAGAGTTGTTCAAAGACGTCCTGTTCCTCCAGACCCAAAATATAATAGTCGGTTAGTCAGCATGATTGTCCGGCGCATAATGCATCACGGTAAGAAGTCTGTAGCCTTTAATATCGTGTACGATGCCTTTAAAGCTATTGAAGAAAGGACAGATTCTGATCCACTAGAACTATTTGAGAAGGCAGTCCGGAATGTGACTCCCTTAGTAGAGGTTAAAGCTCGCCGTGTAGGTGGTGCTACTTACCAAGTACCGATGGAAGTACGCTCTGACAGGGGAACTACCCTAGCTTTGCGTTGGTTAGTGCAATATTCTAGAGCCAGAGGTGGGAAGACAATGGCCATGAAGTTGGCCAATGAGTTGATGGATGCAGCTAACGAAACAGGTAGTGCTATTCGCAAGAGAGAAGAAACTCATAGAATGGCAGAAGCCAATAAGGCTTTTGCTCATTATCGTTACTAATAAATTTAGACCATAGCAGCAGTTGTCCCAAAAGTATAGAATTTTAATCAACCGTCAAAATTGGTAGCACAGATAAGGAGGTAACTGTGGGCAGAACTATGCCACTTGAGCGGGTGCGGAATATTGGCATTGCAGCTCATATTGATGCTGGTAAAACAACAACAACAGAGAGAATCCTATTTTATTCTGGCATAGTACATAAAATGGGAGAGGTTCACGATGGCACCGCAGTTACCGACTGGATGGCTCAAGAGCGAGAACGTGGAATTACTATTACTGCGGCTGCTATTAGTACCAAATGGTTAGACCATCAAATTAATATTATTGATACTCCAGGACACGTAGACTTCACAATTGAAGTAGAACGATCTATGAGGGTTCTGGATGGTATAATAGCTGTCTTTTGTTCTGTTGGAGGAGTACAACCTCAATCAGAAACGGTTTGGCGACAAGCTGACCGTTACAATGTGCCTCGTATGGCCTTTGTGAATAAAATGGACAGGACAGGGGCTAACTTCTTCAAGGTATATGATCAAATTCGCGATCGCCTCCGAGCTAATGCAGTTCCTATTCAAATTCCTATTGGTAGTGAAAATGAATTTAGGGGAATTGTTGATTTGGTGCGAATGAAGGCTTTTATGTATACCAATGACCTGGGAACAGATATTCAAGAAACAGAAATTCCAGCAGAAGTGGAAGAATTGGCTCAAGAATATCGTCTCAAGTTAGTTGAGTCAGTAGCAGAAACTGATGATGCTTTGACAGAAAAGTATCTTGAAGGTGAGGAAATTGAAGAAAAGGAGATGCGGCAGGCTTTACGTCAAGCTACTATTGCAGGTACAATTGTACCTATGTTATGTGGCTCTGCTTTCAAAAACAAAGGTGTTCAGCTTTTATTAGATGCAGTAGTAGATTATTTGCCAGCTCCTACAGAAGTTCCACCAATTCAAGGAACCTTACCAAATGGGGAATTGGATACTAGGATATCAGATGATGAGGCTCCCCTGGCATCTCTGGCATTCAAAATTATGTCAGATCCTTATGGTCGTCTTACCTTCCTCCGAGTATATTCTGGAGTCCTTGCTAAAGGTAGTTATATTTTAAATTCTACTAAAGGTAAGAAAGAAAGAATTTCTCGTCTAATTGTTCTGAAAGCTGATGACAGAATAGAGGTTGATGAACTACGGGCAGGAGATTTGGGAGCAGTTGTGGGGTTGAAAGATACCTTGACAGGAGATACGGTTTGTGATAAAGAACATCCAATTATCCTAGAATCTCTTTATGTCCCTGAGCCAGTTATATCTGTGGCTGTGGAACCGAAAACCAAGCAAGATATGGAAAAATTGTCTCAAGCTCTTCAGGCTCTTTCAGATGAAGACCCTACGTTCCGGGTGAGTATCGATCCAGAAACTAATCAAACAGTGATTGCTGGTATGGGCGAACTGCACCTAGAAATCTTGGTAGATAGGATGCTTCGGGAATACAAAGTAGAAGCTAATGTGGGTCAACCACAGGTAGCGTACCGAGAAACTATTCGTGGAGAGGTTCAGGCCGAGGGTAAATTTATCCGACAAAGTGGTGGCAAAGGTCAATATGGTCATGTTGTCGTGGAATTAGCGCCTGGAGAGCTGGGAAGTGGCTTTGAGTTTGTCTCCAAAATTGTTGGAGGTACAATTCCTAAAGAATTTATTAGTCCAGCAGAGCAAGGAATGAAAGAGGCTTGTGAAGCAGGTGTTTTAGCTGGTTATCCATTAATAGATGTTAAGGCTACTTTGGTAGATGGATCTTACCATGATGTGGATTCTTCAGAAATGGCTTTTAAAATTGCTGGTTCTATGGCAATTAAAGAAGGTGTTACTAAGGCTTCACCTGTGTTATTAGAGCCTATGATGAAAGTAGAGGTAGAAGTACCTGAAGATTTTATTGGTAATATTATTGGAGACCTGAACTCTAGAAGAGGACAAATTGAGAATCAAGAGTTAGAATCAAGTGTGGCTAAAGTAACGGCAAAGGTTCCCTTGGCAGAAATGTTTGGTTATGCTACTGATATGAGGTCAAAGACTCAAGGTCGTGGTATGTTTTCGATGGAATTTAGTAATTATGAGGAAGTGCCTCGTAATGTGGCTGAGACTATCATTGCTAAAAGCAGAGGATATGTTTAGTAATCTGGAAAATTGTGTGTTTTTCAGGTTAAAATACTAGCTTTGGGTTGAATAATGTGAAAATAAAATCACTGATAACTAGATAAAAACTTGCAATTTACTGAAAAAGTAGGCAATTGTCTAAAACAAAAACTAACAAAGATTAGTTGAAGGGATTAGGCAGAGTTTTAAAAATTTATCTATTATTATCAGTGCATCCGTTTCCTAATTTAACTAGCTGTGTGGTTTCAGTTGCGTATGAGACTTGAATGCTAGAAGCTAATCTAGCTTTGGCGGGCAGTTCGTCCGTGACAGCTTGTGGACTGGATAACACCGACTTTGCCAGGTTGAAGCAGGAATAGAACAGATTATAAGCACGAAAATCATAGATTTTTGCAGATAATCGTAGGTTTCTAAGAACGGAAGCGGAATTAACAACGGAAAAAAGGAACGAGTAATTAATGGCACGCGCAAAATTTGAAAGAAATAAGCCTCACGTCAATATTGGAACTATTGGCCACGTTGACCATGGTAAAACAACCTTGACTGCTGCAATTACAATGAGTCTAGCAGCACAGGGAAAAGCTAAGGCCAGGAATTATGCAGATATTGATGCAGCTCCAGAAGAGAAAGCACGGGGTATTACAATTAATACTGCTCATGTAGAGTATGAAACAGAAGATCGTCACTATGCTCACGTTGATTGTCCTGGACACGCTGACTATGTAAAAAATATGATTACAGGTGCAGCTCAAATGGACGGTGCAATTCTAGTTGTTTCTGCTGCTGATGGTCCAATGCCACAAACTCGCGAGCATATTCTATTGGCCAAGCAGGTAGGGGTTCCTAATATTGTTGTTTTCCTCAACAAGCAAGATATGGTGGATGATGAGGAACTTTTGGAACTGGTGGAACTGGAAGTTCGGGAACTTTTAAGTGATTACGATTTTGATGGAGATAATATTCCCATTGCTTCTGGTTCAGCATTACAAGCAGTAGAAGCACTAACAGCTAATCCAAATATAGCAAAGGGTGAAAATGAGTGGGTAGATAAAATTCTCGCTCTGATGGATGAAGTTGATGGTTATATTCCTACACCAGAACGTGATGTTGATAAGCCATTCTTGATGGCCGTAGAAGATGTATTCTCTATTACTGGTCGTGGTACTGTGGCTACAGGCCGGATTGAACGTGGTAAAGTGAAAGTGGGCGAAACAGTAGAATTAGTGGGAATCAGAGAAACTCGTAGTACTACTGTTACAGGTGTAGAAATGTTCCAGAAAATTCTCGATGAAGGAATGGCTGGTGATAACGTGGGATTACTACTGCGTGGTATGCAGAAAACTGATATCCAACGTGGTATGGTTTTGGCGAAACCAGGTTCTATTACTCCCCATAAGAAATTTGAATCAGAAGTATATGTTCTGAAAAAAGAAGAAGGAGGCCGTCATACACCTTTCTTCCCAAATTATCGCCCTCAATTCTACATCCGGACAACAGATGTAACTGGTGCCATTGAGTCTTTTACTGCTGATGATGGCAGTACAGCAGAAATGGTAATGCCTGGTGACCGGATTAAAATGACAGTTCTACTAATCAACCCAGTGGCCATTGAACAAGGTATGCGTTTTGCCATTCGTGAAGGTGGTAGAACTATTGGCGCTGGTGTTGTTTCTAAAATTATAGAGTAGGACAACTGCCTGAAAGATTAAGTGGCAGAAAAGCACAGATATATATTATTGATGTTTGCTTTTCTGCTGCTTATTAGTGAAAGTTAATTTTGATCAAAATAATTGTGTCACGCAACCCCCCCCTTTTTTGAAGACGAAATCTTTTTGGAGGGTTGCAAAACTACCAATTACAAAAATAACCTCTGTAGATCGCTAATCTGACGGCTCTCCTAATCTAATTTCCTAAAAATCTATTGCCAGTTAATAAAACTAGTAATTGATAATTGAAAACTTAAAAATCCGAACCTAGAAAACTAAAGAGAAATGGCCACAATTCAACAGCAAAAAATTCGTATTCGTCTCAAGGCATTTGACCGCCGTTTACTAGATACATCTTGTGATAAAATTGTAGATACAGCAAATAGAACAGGAGCCACAGCAATTGGGCCGATACCTTTGCCCACAAAACGACGCATTTACTGTTTGTTGCGATCTCCCCACGTTGATAAAGATTCACGAGAACATTTTGAAACACGCACACATCGTAGGATTATAGATATCTATCAACCTTCATCAAAAACAATTGATGCTTTGATGAAGCTTGATTTGCCAGCAGGTGTAGATATTGAAGTAAAGCTATAGAGAAATTAAGCCATGAGCCAGTAATAGTTGAGAATTCTTAATTATGCTCATGGCCAGAAGCGATTTGCTAATCTAAACTTCTTGATATATTGGAGTCAGATTTGCTGTTACATTTTGACATTTTCTCCGGGTGTTAGGCATAGATATTCCTATGACTAAGAGCGCGAGTCTTTAATCAAGGTTGTGATAAAACATAAAACTAAGCCACTTTAGACAACCCTGATTATCTTCAATTTTTATGTCAAAATTCTCAAAAATATTAAGTATATACATATCCAAGTATCGAAAAATCCGCTAAAGTATAAGAAGTATAAGTACCAAAAATCTATTAATACTAGAAAAATGCCATCTTCTTCTGTAGCTGTTCGAGAACTTCCCTTATTTCCACTACCAGAAGTAGTATTATTTCCAGGTAGACCTCTACCACTACATATCTTTGAATTTCGCTATAGAATTATGATGAACACAATTCTAGAAAGTGATAAGAGATTTGGAGTTTTAATGTGGGATTCTGCTCAAGATCAAGTTGTGGCAACTGGATGCTGCGCTAAAATTGAGGATTATCAGCGCTTACCTGACGATCGGATGAAGGTTTTAACTATAGGTGAGCAAAGATTTAGAGTTTTAGACACAGTTAGAGAGAAACCGTATTTAGTTGGTTTAGTTGAATGGATAGAAGATAACCCTTCAGAAAACGAGCTTGGAGAGTTAGCAAATCAAGTTGAGCTGTTACTTAGAGATGTAGTTCATCTTTCTGGAAAACTCATGGATCAAAGGATAGAGCTACCAGAAGATGTTCCTAATTTACCAGAAGAATTATCGTATTGGGTAGCTAGTAATCTTTATGGTGTCGCAACTGAACAGCAAGCTCTTTTGGAGATGCAAGATACTGCTGCTAGACTAGAAAGAGAAGTAGAAATTCTCAGCTCTACCCGCAATCATCTTGCAGCTAGAACTGTTCTTAAAGACACTCTAAAATAATAAATTAGTCGTTTTGTCAGTTCAAGATATTATGTTTATGAAATATTATTTTGAATATTAAATTCAACTAAACAAATAATAGAAATAATAGAATAGTAGCTCAAAATTTAGGTATTAGGAAGTTTAATTTATAATTCAATTCCTAATACCTAAATATTTTTTTTGTTAAAAAATTCCTAGGAATTTCAGAACAATAGCTCAGTTACTATAATAACAATTTATGGCTCAATCTTTTGCCAGTTTTGACTCATACTACTTTAATAATACGAAACTAATTATTCTAAATCTCAAAAGTTTTGCTACATCTTCTTAAGTAGTCAGTAGTTATTAACAATAATTAGTCAATGTAGATAGTAGGACTATCAAATAGAGAGTATGTCCTGGAATTAAATTTGATATTTAGGACGAGAAGGAGTAGAACTCAATACTTAGTGATAAATTATACACTTTGACTACCAGGGGCTAAGATAGACATTTGTTCACTTTGAGCTAATACCTTAGTTTCATCACAAGCCCATTTATGATAATCCACCAATAATTGATGGGTTAGTCTTTGTTTGATTGTCATTAATACACTTTTGAGCAAGCCATTACCAGTTGTTTCTAAAACTGGTAATGGTGTTAACCATAATGGAGGGGGTAACTCTACTTTAACCTCTAAATCAGCTTTACCCTTGAGATGAGTAACTCCTTTTATTTGCAAGGATTCAAGAATACCAACCAGATTGAGAGTAAAGCGTTGGTTTATGTATTCTATCCCACGAATTTCACATCTCTCTGACTTTAAGTAGATTTTGCCTTTAGGACTAGACCAAAACCGCATATCTACAGTTGGTTGAATAGTCAACATCATAAAGTGTAGTGGACGCATTTTCAAGCGGAAACAATCTTTATCTAATTGTTCTAATCTTGTTGGATCTGTCAAAGCATTAACTAAACGCTTTGGCTGACGGAGATAATGCTGAATAGGAACTTGTTCTTCTATTACAGGAATATCTACTGATTGTGAAGCAGTAAATCTGATAATCATAATTTTTTCAAAAAATCAATATTTTATGGCTAAATTTTAATTAAAATTCACATTTATTAATGTGATTCAGATCATATTAAAGTATCTACTCAAGTTTGGTCAATAACTAAGATAGGATTTAGGTAAAATTAATTAATTCTCATAAATGATACTGTCTTATTAATGAGAACTAAGTAAACAAATGTAATTTAATTTTGCAAAGTGTAAATTATTCAAATTTTTAGAGATTTCCCTTAGAGATAAAATCTAAAAGAGAACGGGGTTTTATGACCAATAAATATAAATAAGGTCAATAATCTCCCCTTAGATGCGATGCTGTCGCTCTACAAGGGGATAAAAAACTTCGTAGCCTCCTAATTCAGTAGGAGATACTGTTTTGCTAGGCGACATGAATGCGGAGCATCACCTAGGAAAGCTCCTCTGCAAGAGGCAGTTTAGACCTAGTAGGCTAACTGATAACTGATAACTGATAACTGAAATGACCATATCTATCGCACATCTTGGCCCGGCTGGAACTTATGCAGAAAGTGCAGCATTAGCATTTTCTAACAAACTAAGTAAACTTGGTCAAAAATCTATTCTGTGCCCATATCCTAGTATTGCTCAAACTTTATGGGCAGTTTCTCAAGAGCAAGTTAATTTAGCAGTTGTACCTGTAGAAAATTCTATTGAAGGAAGCGTTACTATTACTCTAGATACACTTTGGCAACTGGATATTTTAAAGATTCAAACAGCATTAGTTTTACCTATTTCTCATGGATTAATATCATTAGCTAGTAGTTTTGAAGAGATTAAAACTGTTTATTCTCATCCACAAGCTTTAGCTCAATGTCAAGGTTGGTTAGAAAAGTTTTTGCCACAAGTACAGCAAATTCCAGCTAATTCTACCACGGAAGCATTAGAGCATTTAGAAACAGATCGGAGTGCCGCAGCAATCGCTTCTCAAAGAGCTGCTGAACTTTATCAATTACCTATATTAGCTTATCCAATTAATGATTATCCTGATAATTGTACTCGCTTTTTGGTCTTGAAACAAGGATGTACAGAAATAGAAAACTCGGCTTTAAAACTAATAATTAATTCGATCAATCAACTAGAAAATTCAGTTTTTACTTCTTTAGGTTTTACTGTACCTGCAAATGTACCAGGTGCTTTGGTTAAACCATTGCAAGTATTTGCAAAAAGGGACATTAATATGAGTAGAATAGAATCTCGTCCGACGAAACTATCTCTAGGGGATTATTTATTTTTTATTGATATAGAAGCTAATAGTAATCATAATTATGTCAAGGCAGCAATAGAAGAATTAAAAACCTATACAAAAATTCTCAAATTATTTGGCAGTTATACTATAACTGCAATTAATTAATAGCAATTAACACTCAACTATCAGTTTTTTTATTTTGCTTTACTTTTTATGATTGATATCTATAGCTAAATACTTGCCTATCTTATAGTATTTATCGAAATTAATGCTTTATTTAGTTGCCATTTTATATCTCCATATCCCCCTATATCTATCACAATGATATGTAGCAAAAATTTCTAATATTTGCTATTATTGATATTTATTTCTTATATCAATATAAATTACGCAGAAACGGGGTTTATTGATGAAATTTTGTGATTTGAAACACAATAATCACGTTAATAAACCTAGTTTATTGTTTGGGTGTGTAATACCAATTTGATAAATGTTTGCTACAAATACTGAAACTGTTTCTAGTAGTCAATAGTTAGTAGTCAGTAGTCAGATAGATTGAGCTGTTATTATCATTTTGACCCTGCAAAGAATTCGATTCTGCCAAATATAAATCTAATTTTAACCATTTTTGTTGACCCAACTATTCGTAACATTCTTTTTTCAAATTGGTATAAGTCCCGATCGAGTCTCATTAATTAACCATAATAAAAATTTTTTTCTATTTCAGAAGAATGCTGCGCAAATAAATTTCCCTCTATTCCCTCTTCCTTACATCATATTACTTACTGATTTAGATTATATTTTGCAGCACAACTAGCAGACGTTGAATTTGTTTTTCCCAAGTTAAATTTTGCATAAAATTCACAGCGTTACTGCCCTTAACTTTAGCATTTTCTCGATCGGAATATACTTTTTCTAACATTTCCACTACTTCTTCAACATCAGATTCTCCCCAACCTTCTATCCCTGGAAAATGAGGGGTAGGTTTGACAGATTTTTGAGAACGTAATGGATAACAATGAGAGTCATTAATTATGTCTAAATGCCCGGTATTAGCAGAAATAATTGTGGGAATACCACAGGCGAGACTTTCCATTGCCACAAGATTTGTTCCACCTTCACAACGGTTTGTAAATACAGAAACATCAGTTTCTCGTAATATTTGTCCGACCATATAATTAGGAATAGGACCAACATCAATAACGGCATTTTCAGGAATATCATTTGTTAGCAACCATTCAGTAATTTGTAAACGTTTATCTTGACTAATTTTAGGTAAACCTACAACATTTCCTGTTTGTTCAATTCCTCCCATAAATTGAGGCCAAAAATTATGCCAAGCTGTAATTAATAATGCTTCTGGATGACGTTTTTGGAAAATTTTAAAAGCCGCTATAACAATATCTTGACCTTTACGATATTCTAGTTTGCCACCAGAAAAAATAACAAAGCGATCGCTAAAAGTATTAGATTTAGGTGCTGGATGAAAAATTGTTTGATCGATACCTTGTAAAACTTTTTGTACGGGTTTTATGCCATTACCTTCTAAAATATTAGTATTCCAAGTAGAGCCTGTAATAATCAAATTGTATGCTTTGGCGCGATTTATTTGTTCTGAAGTAAATTTAGTATTTTCTGAAAAAATAATTCCAATGTTTTGGGTTCCTAGAAAATTGTTATTTACAGAAAAATTACCATTTAATGCTTGTAATATTGGCAAATTCAGTTTAATCTTTTTTTCTTGGTGATTTTTGAATTGATTTTGCAGATTTTTTTGAGCATTAAAAGCTGGATTTAGTAAAGCTTGATGCAAGGGATTTAAGGTTCCAGGTTGAATAGAAGCAGGTGTTAATAATAGGGGTTTATATTCTTTATTTTTAAGTAGTTGGAGAGTAATATTAATGCCATAAATTCCCCAACCAGTATTATGGTTTAACGGCCAATTAATTCCAATTATATTCATTATTTCCGAAGTATAAATTTGAGTTTGTAGATTTTTTGCAGAAGTTATGGAGGTAGATAAAGCTATATTTTTTTGATGTTTGCAAGATTGATATTGTGCTAAAGCTTTTTTAATTGATTCTTGTGACAATTGAATAGCTTTTGTTTCAGAACTTTTATTGATTATAGAATTATTATCTATCACATTTTCTAAGTTCTCTTTAACTTGCTTAAATATACTATTCCAATCTCCAATTTTTGACTGTCTAAATAATCTCATTGTTGGATACCAAGGACTATCTTCTCTGTCTGTTAACCAACGCCAGTCAGAATCAAAGTTTAACATTACCCAAACTGGTTTACCTAATGCTCCTGCTAAGTGAGCAATAACTGTATCTATTGTAATTACTAAATCTAATTGTTTTATGGCTGCTGCTGTATCAGCTAGGTGATTAAAAGATGAACCTAAATTATGTATTTGAGTTTGAGACTTCAGCCATTCTAAATCTTGGGGAGAGACTTCTTTTTGTAAAATATAAAAGTTGACTGTATCTATATTGATAATTGCTTGTAAATATTCAACTGAGCAAGAACGTACTTGACTGGAGTCACCAATACTACTTCTTTTTGTTTGCCAACAAATTCCCACTTTGAGATTTTTTTCGGGAGCAAATGGAATGGGAAAGTCGATTGATTTTGGTACAGATAAATAAGGAATTTCCGCAGGTATAGTTTCCAGAGTAGTTTGAAAAATTCGAGGTAGACTCATCAATGAAACTTGTAGGTCAAAATCTGGTAATTTTTCACCTTCAACAAATAATTCATCTATTTCTGAAACAGTGGTAAATAAGAATTTTAATCCAGGTTGATTACATTCAAAAATTACACGGCCTCCCAATTTTTTCACCAAAGGAATATAGCGGATAAATTGAATAGAATCTCCTAAACCTTGTTCGGTATAAACCAATAAAGTTTTCCCTGAAAAATTTGAACCATCCCACACAGGTTGAGATAAATTACGAGTGATAAAACCTTTAGTTTTTGACCGCCATTCATATTTAGAAAATCCGGCAATAAAATCTCCTTGTTTAAGCAAAACAGAAGCTAAACCAAAATGAGAATTTACATGATTTTTATCTAATTTAAGAGCTTGTTCATAATATTTTTGAGATTCCGCAAGTTTTCCTAATTCTAAAAATATAAAGCCTAGAGAATAATATGCTTCGACATAATCTGGATTTAGTTCCAGAGATTTTTGGCAATATTCAACTGCTAAGTCAAGTTGACCTTGCTTTTGCAAAATATTTCCTAAGTTGTACCATGCTTCGGTGTAATTAGGATTAATTTTAATTGCCTGTTGATAATAGGTACTTGCCTTTGATAAGTCTCTCTTTTTTTCCCAAGCAAAGCCTAAATTGAGATTTGTGGATGAGTTGTTAGGATTAATTTCTCTGGATTTTTCATAGTTGATAATTGCCGAATCAATTTCACCTTTATCTAAAAAAATCAGTCCTAAGTTGGAATAGTTACTACTATCACTTGGTTGAAGAGAAATAGCTTTTTGATAATGAGGGATCGCCTCTTCTAAACGATATTCTTTTTTCAGGATTTTGCCTAAGTTTGAATAAGCTTGACTAGAGTTAGGACGCAAAGTAATAACCTGATTCAAAAGCTGAATTGCCACTTCATTTCTACCTGCTAAATTTTCTAGTACAGCTAATAAATGGAGTGCCTGAAAATCTTCTGGTTTTTCTTTCAGTATTCGACGACATATTTTTTCTGCTTCTACTAAATTCTTTTGTTGATAGTATTGATACGCAAGGTCAAAATTTGCTGGTAAATCTGTTAAACTTTGCTGAGATTCTATAAATTCAATTAATGCTTGTTTTACCTCAACAAATACACTATCCCAATCTTCAATTTTTGGCTGTCTAAATAACCTCATTGTCGGATACCAAGGACTATCTTCTCTGTTTGTTAACCAACGCCAGTCAGAATCAAAGTTTAACATTACCCAAACTGGTTTTCCTAATGCTCCTGCTAAGTGAGCGATAACTGTATCTATTGTAATTACTAAATCTAATTGTTTTATCGCTGCTGCTGTATCAGCTAGATTGTTAAAAGATGAGCCTAAATTGTAGATTTTTGTTCGAGAGTTCAGCCATTCTAAATCTTGGGGAGAAACTTCTTTTTGTAAAATATAAAAGTTGACTGTATCTATATTGATAATTTCTTGTAAATATTCAACTGAGCAAGAGCGTATTTGACTGGTTTCAGTTGTACTATTTGTTTGCCAACATATTCCTACTTTGAGATTTTTTTCTGGAGTAAGTGGAATAGGAAACTCAATTGATTTTGGTACAGATAAATAAGGAATTTCAGCAGGTATAGTTTCCAGAGTAGTTTGGAAAATTCGAGGTAGACTCATCAATGAAACTTGCAGGTCAAAATCTAGTAACTTTTCACCTTCAACAAATATTTCATCTATTTCTGAAACAGTGGTAAATAAGAATTTTAATCCAGATTGATTACATTCAACAATGACACGATCTCCTAATTTTTTCACCAGAGGAATATAGCGGATAAATTGGATAGAGTCTCCTAAACCTTGTTCCGTATAAATCAATAAAGTTTTGCCTGAAAAATCTGAACCATCCCATACAGGTTCAGCAAAATTACGAGTTATATAATCTTCACGTTGGTAGCGCCATTCATATTCAGAAAATCCAGCTAAAAAATTTCCTTGTTTAAGAAGAATAAATCCTCTAGCAAAGTGAGCATTGATATGGTTAGGATTTAACTCCAGACATTTTTCATAAAGAACTTTTGCTTCTGTTAAATTACCCTGTTCTTTCAGAATATTACCCCAAGAGTAATAGATATGAACATTATTTGGTTGAATCTCTAGAGATTTTTGATAAGAACGAATTACTTCGGGAATATTGCCTTGAATTTTAAATATTAAACCCAAATTATGCCAAGCTGAAGCATCATTTGGTTTTAGTTCAATCGCTCTTTGATTATGAACTATTGCCTGCTCAAGTTTCTTTTGTTTTTTCAGAGCAATAGCCAAACCTAGATGAGTTTTATAATTATTAGGGTTGAGGTTAATTACTTTCTGATGGTAAGCGATTTCTAAATCAATTTTTCCTGTTTTTTTAGCACACAAAGCAAGTATTTCAAGTGCAGTAGCGCAATGGGGTTGATATTGAATAATAAAGTCACATATTTTCTCTGCTTCTTTCCAGTTTTCTACCTGATATTGTTCTAATGCTGCTGTCAGTAACTGCTGAGTTGTAACTGATGACCCTGGTTGAATTATTGATGGATAATCTGTTTTTTTAAAACTCAGTAATTTAGACGATAAAGCATCAAAAACTTCTCGACAAACTCCTTGCCAATCTCCTATTTTTTCCTGTCTAAATAACCTCATTGTCGGATACCAAGGACTGTCTTGGCTATCTCTCAACCAGCGCCAGTCGGAATCAAAATTTAACATTACCCAAACTGGTTTGCCTAATGCTCCTGCTAGGTGAGCAATAACTGTATCTATTGTAATTACTAAATCTAATTGTTTTATCGCTGCTGCTGTATCAGCTAAATCATTAAAATATGAACTTAAATTATGGATTTGAGTCTGAGATTTCAACCATTCTAAATCTTGGGGAGAAACTTCTTTTTGTAAAATATAAAAGCTAGCATTATCTAGACTCAGAATAGATTGTAAATCTTCGACGGAGCAAGAACGTTTTTTGCTAGTCTTGATTTGGCTATTTGTTCCCCAGGTTATGCCAATGTTGAAACTATTTGTAGTTTCTGGCAGCTTGATTTTTGTTGATTCTGGTACAAATAAATAAGGAATTTCAGCAGGTATAGTTTTTAAGGTAGTATCAAAAATTCGAGGTAGACTCATCAATGGAATTTGCAGGTCAAAATCTGGAAATTCTTCACCTATAACAAATAATTCGTCTGTTTCTAGAATAGTGGTAAATAATAACTTTAATCCAGCTTTATTACATCCAACAATTACACGGCCTCCCAATTTTTTCACCAAAGGAATATAGCGGATAAATTGAATAGAGTCTCCTAAACCTTGTTCCGTATAAACCAATAAAGTTTTCCCAGAAAAATCTGAACCATCCCATACAGGTTGAGCAAAATTATTAGTTACATAATCTTGACGTTGGCAGCGCCATTCATACTCAGAAAAACCTTGAATAAAATTTCCCTGTTTAAGCAAAACAGTAGCTAAACCAAAATGAGCATTAAAATTATTTTTATCTAATTTAAGAGCTTTTTGATAATACTTTTGAGATTCCGAAAATTTTCCTAACTCTAAAAATATACTGCCTAGACTGTTATATGCTTCAGCATAATTTTGCTTAAGTTCAAGGGATTTTTGATAACTCTCAATAGCTGCCTCAAATTCACCTTTCTCTCGCAAAATACGTCCTAAGTTATGCCATGCTTCAGCATAATTAGGACGAAATTTAATTGCAGCTTGACAGTGATTAAAAGCAGCATCAATTTGCCCATCTTGTTGAAGTGCAACAGCCAAATTATTATGAATTTCCGCATAATTAGGATTAAGTTTTAAAGATTTTTGATAATAAGCGATAGCCTGTTCTATTTGATTATTTTTATAAGCACATATACCCAAAAGTTCTAAAGCCAAAAAATTATTCGGCTGTTTTTTTATAATCTTATGACAAATATTTATTGCTTCTTCCCAGTTTCCAGATTGGTATTTTTGTAAGGCTTGTTTAATTTCACTATCATCAAATTTTCTATCCATAGTTTTTGATATTTCCTTTTGAGGATAACCATTGTCCAGCAATTTTTTTAAATTATCGTTCACTTGTTTAAATACATTGTCCCAATCATCAATTTTTAACCAAAAAGTAAGGTCTCAAGCTTACCTTTTTAAGGCGATGAAAAAAATAAATTTTCGTATTTCAGCCTGATGATTTGAACTAAAATGACTATCTAAAGTTGGGACGCAAAGTAATAACCTGATGGGAAAGATAAATTGCTAATTCATTTCGATCTACTAAATGTTCTAGTACAGCTAATAAATAGAGCACCTGAAAATCTTGAAATTTTTATGCAACTATTAGACGAAATATTTTTTCTGCTTTTCCTAAATTATTTTGTTGATAATGATATACAAGGTCAAAATTTTCTGGTAAATATGGTGAATTATGCTCAGATTATAAAAGTTCAATTAATGCTTCTTTTACCTCAATAAATACACTATCCCAATCTGCAATTTTTGGCTGTCTAAATAATCGAGCTGTTGGATACCAAGGGCTATCATTTCTATCTAACATCCATCGCCAATCAGAATCAAAATTTAACATTACCCAAACAGGTTTACCTAATGCTCCTGCTAGGTGGGCAATAACTGTATCTATTGTTATTACTAAATCTAATTGTTGGATAGCTGCTGCTGTATCAGCCAAATCATTAAAAGATAAACCTAAATTATGTATTTGAGTTTGAGAATTCAGCCATTCTAAATCTTCTGGCAATACTTCCTTTTGTAAAATATAAAAATTAGCTTTACCTATACTTAGAATTCCCTCTAAATATTGAACTGGGCAAGAACGTTTTTGACTGGTTTTAGTATTGCTACTTGTTTGCCAACATATCCCTACTTTGAGATTTTTTTCTGGAGCAGGTGGGATGGTAAAATTGGTTGACTTTGGTACAGATAAGTAAGGAATTCTAGCAGGTATATTTTCTAAGGTAGTTCTCAAAATTCGAGGTAGACTCATTAATGGAATTTGCAGGTCAAAATCTGGTAATTTTTCACCTATAACAAATAATTCATCAATTCCCAAAACAGTCATAAATAATAATTTCAACCCAGCTTGATTAAGCTCAACAATTACACCCCCTCCTAATTGTTTCACCAGAGGAATATAGCGGATAAATTGAATAGAATCTCCCAAACCTTGCTCAGTATAAACTAACAAAGTTTTGCCCTGAAAATTTGAACCATCCCACAGAGGTTGAGAGAAATTACGAGAGCTAAAATCTTTCTTTTGCCAGCGCCACTCATATTCATTAAATCCTTGAATAAAATTTCCTTGTTTCAGCAAAATACTAGCTAAACTAAAGTGGGCATTGACATGATTTTTATCTAATTTAATAGCTTCTTGATAATATTTTTGAGATTCCCCAAGTTTTCCTAGCTCTAAAAATATACTCCCTAAACTATTATATGCTTCAGCATAATTTGGCTTAAGTTCAAGGGATTTTTGATAATGAGCAATAGCTGCCTCAAATCGACCTTTATCTTGCAAAATATTTCCTAAATTATGCCATGCTTCAGCATAATTAGGACGCAATTTAATTGCAGTTTGATAGTGACTAAACGCAGCATCAATTTCCTGATTATCTTTAAGTGCAACAGCTAAATTATTATGAGTTCTCGCATCATTAGGATTAAGTTTTAAAGATTTTTGATAATAAGCGATCGCCTCTTCTATTTTATTATTTTGATAAGTACATATACCCAAAAGTTCTAAAGCTAAAAAATTATTAGGCTGTCTTTTTATAATCTTATAACAAATATTTTTTGTTTCTTCCAACTGTCCAGATTGGTATTTTTGTAAGGCTTGTTTAATTTCACTATCATCAAATTTTATATTTATAGTTTTTGACATTTCCTTTTGAGGATAACTATTCTCCAGAAAAATTTTTAAATTATCTTTCACCTGTTTAAATAAACTATTCCAATCATCAATTTTTGGCTGTCTAAATAATCGAGCTGTTGGATACCAAGGGCTATCATTTCTATCTAACATCCATCGCCAATCAGAATCAAAATTTAACATTACCCAAACAGGTTTACCTAATGCTCCTGCTAGGTGGGCAATAACTGTATCTATTGTTATTACTAAATCTAATTGTTGGATAGCTGCTGCTGTATCAGCCAAATCATTAAAAGATAAACCTAAATTATGTATTTGAGTTTGAGAATTCAGCCATTCTAAATCTTCTGGCAATACTTCCTTTTGTAAAATATAAAAATTAGCTTTACCTATACTTAGAATTCCCTCTAAATATTGAACTGGGCAAGAACGTTTTTGACTGGTTTTAGTATTGCTACTTGTTTGCCAACATATCCCTACTTTGAGATTTTTTTCTGGAGCAGGTGGGATGGTAAAATTGGTTGACTTTGGTACAGATAAGTAAGGAATTCTAGCAGGTATATTTTCTAAGGTAGTTCTCAAAATTCGAGGTAGACTCATTAATGGAATTTGCAGGTCAAAATCTGGTAATTTTTCACCTATAACAAATAATTCATCAATTCCCAAAACAGTCATAAATAATAATTTCAACCCAGCTTGATTAAGCTCAACAATTACACCCCCTCCTAATTGTTTCACCAGAGGAATATAGCGGATAAATTGAATAGAATCTCCCAAACCTTGCTCAGTATAAACTAACAAAGTTTTGCCCTGAAAATTTGAACCATCCCACAGAGGTTGAGAGAAATTACGAGAGCTAAAATCTTTCTTTTGCCAGCGCCATTCATATTTATGAAATCCTTGAATAAAATTTCCTTGTTTAAGCCAAATAAGTGCCAAACCAAAGTGAGCATTTCCATGATTTTTGTCTAATTTAATAGCCTCTTGATAATATTTTTGAGATTCCCCAAGTTTTCCTAACTCTAAAAATATTTTACCTAGACCATTATATGGTTCGGCATAATTTGGTTTAAGTTCAACGGCTTTTTGATAATGTTTAATCGCTGCTTTATATTGCTGGTTATCTTTCAGCGCCAGACCAAAATTACTGTGAATTTCGGGATTATTTGGATTTAGTTGCACAGCTTGAGTGAGGTAGGAAACTGCTTCTTTTGGTTGCCCCTCTAAACCAGCAATAACTCCTAATAAATGTAGAGACCGCGAATGTTTTCGCTCTCTTTCTAAGATTTTGTGGCAGATTTTTGTCGCTAATTTTAAATTGCCTTTTTGATAATTGTTTACTGCGGAGTTAAAAAGATGTTCTGATGTCTGATTTTCCATAAGTTTAGCCTAATGACAAAATTTTCAATTAAAATTAGCTAAAGTAGGTAAATTAAGTTTTTAAATTTTTAAGTCTTACTAGAGTCTTTCTGGACGGGCAATTAATAATAATGTTTGCTTGAGTAAATAGGTGTTAAAATTCACAACTATATAACTAAATATAAATCCACTTAGCTAAATACGCTGGCAGATACTTGAGTTAATTTACAAACCTTAAATCTAGTCAAGCTTTTCCAAATTTATATAGTTACTAAACTATCTACCAGCATTAATTTTTGGATAATTATTCCATAGTCAGACCCAATAATTTAATACTTAAAACCTTATATATATTCAAAATATGTGGTCATCTAGTCAAGGCATTCCCAATATACCCGATATTACCCATCCCCAAGAAATAATTGAACTTGGCAATCAAATTCTTAAGACATCACTCATATTAATTATTCTAACTGGCTTCTTAGGCATAGGAATAGCAATTATCAATTTTTCTATCCGTCATCACCAAGAATCAGAACCCAAAAATTTGATTAATGAATTAGTATCTCAATATTCGAGTTTACTTAAAAGTTTACCCCATCTAATTTTAGTTTTAAGCTTAGTAATAAGCTGATTTTTTCTCTGTTCAACTCTTAGTAATCGTTACCATAATTGGGAACAAGCAAAAATCTCTAAAATTGCTGCGGGTGTGGCAGGCAATCGCCTCGAACAAATCGCTCCAAAAGTTCGTTATATAGTAAAAGAACCCTATACATATTATCAGTGGGTTGATAATAAACGGGTTGAAGTTAAAAGTACGAGAAATGTAGATAAATATTTAAACATAAATGCTTCAAAAATTCAGGTAGATATTAACCAAGGTAAAAACTTTCAAAATCTCAAAGCTGTTTATGTTGTAGATTTTTCCGCAGAATATCAAGTTACTAACCAACTTCAAGATATCCAAGAATTTTTCTTTGATATTCGTCCTCCTTATGGTTATTCTTTACTACAAAACTTTCGCATTGAACAAAATAATAAAAGACTAATTCCTACTAGCCCTGAAAATTCTAGTTTTCCTTTCAGTTTATCTCCTGGAGAAACTGTCAATTTCAAAGTTAATTATCAAGCTCAAGGAGGACCTCGTTGGATTTATGATGCGAATAATCAACTATTATCAAACTTCCGATTAATAGCATTAGCAAATTTTCCTAAAGCAGACTTTGCTAGTGGCATTATTCCTACCGAAACTATAGAGTCAAATGAGGGTCGTAAATTTACTTGGATATTTGATGATAATGTTTCTGTGAAAAATCCTTTTGGAGTCTTTACTGCTACAGAATCAGTAAAAAATACAGGTATTTTACCTCGCCTATTAATATTAGCTCCATTATTATTTTTGTGGTGGTTAATTCTGTTATATTTTTCTATTCCTTTAAGTTTGCGAGATGTGACAATCTTAGGAGGAATTTTCTTTGCTTGCTTACTGACTTTAACTTACTTGAGTCGTTTCATTGATGCTAAATTTGCCTGGAGTTTAATTTCTCCAATATTGCTATTTTTAGTTTGGGGTTTAGGCTCAAATCGTCAAGCTTCTTTAGCTACAATCATTTGTACCATCAGTGGGGGAATTTTACCTATTTTTGCATTATTAGTTCCCTACAGTGGATTGACTTTAAGTATTGCCGGATTACTTTCTGTTGTTTGGTTAGTAGTTCGACATTGGTATGGATGGTATTCTTATGAATAACTAATCTAATTGAGTTAGAAAGTTTATTTTTTTGATCTCAAATTGAATATGATTAATGGATACAGAAAAAAATATTAAATTAGCAGGATAAAAACTAAAAACATTACCAGTAAACGAATTTAATTTATTAATAATTTACCAACCAAATTTTGTCTGATGCTACTCTGAATCTTGCAAAAGTAATCTCTAAACTTTCTCCACTGCTAGGAAACTTAATTGAGTTTAACATAACTGAATTTTTAAATGCTCAGAATAACTTTCATAAATTTGGGAAATAAAAATGTCAAGATCCTAGTTTTCCAGATACTATTTTTGAAGGTATAGTTAGGGCTTGCTGATTAATTATAAAAGTATTCACAGATAAAGACTTTAAGATTTTTTAGCCCTTAAAAAGTACCAGCTTTTTGGTGGATAGAGCTGCAAAAAGTTAGTATGCATGAGATGATTATGGCAGAAAAATTGAGGAATAATTTTTCGAGTACCTTCCCTATAATTCCCATTTATCCTGTCTCCTGACTCCTGACTCCTACCCTTACCCATAAGACTTTTTCAGCAAACCCTAGTTACTCCTACTCCTGGATTTGAAATTAAAATAATGATAAATTTTGTACCTTAGTCAAATCAACAACTTTGTCAAAAAAATCAGTAGTTATAATCAAGCCCCTTGATTTATAGCAAACATTTATCAAGTCTGGTATTACCAACGCCAAAAATTTAGTAAATAACTTTGAATTGAATATAAAGTAAACTATTGCGCAATAGTTAATCTTATATTCAATATGTACTCCTAATAATTGATTAAAATCTAGCAAAAATGCTGGGGAGTTAGTCTGTGCTTTATTTCCCTATAATTTCTAGGAGTAAAAAGGAAATAAGGAAAGTTGACAAGGACTAAACGAAAGACGATGTTGAGACGAAACTCCGTAATTTACTATTCCTTGTTTATGCTTATTTGTACCATAACCCTTGTTATTAGTCAAGTCATAAACAGGATATTTTTTCGCTAAACGCATAATCAAAGTATCACGCCAAACCTTAGCTACAATACTCGCAGCAGCGATCGGCAAACACTTACTATCCCCCTTAACAATAGTTTGTTGAGGTATAAATAAATCTCTAATTTCTTGATTCCCATCAACCAGAACTAAATCAGGCTTAGGTTCCAGCTTCATAACAGCTCGCTTCATCGCCAATAAAGAAGCTTGTAGAATATTCAAGCGGTCAATCTCCCGAACAGAAGCCATACCAATCTTACAATCCAAAGCCACGGCCAAGATTTGATTTGCCAAGTGACACCGACGCTTTTCTGTCAACCTTTTACTATCTTTCACCCCACTACTAGCCAAATGATCCAAAACCTCCTCTGGCAAAATTACCGCTGCTGCCACCACTGGCCCAAATAATGCCCCACGCCCTACTTCATCCACACCAGCACTAAGAAGTGAGGATGGATAATCAATCAACTCAGAAGAAGTCATAAGTACCATTTAAAAAAGTTTGCTACAAATTATTAGCATTTAGGAGCCAACAGTCAGAATTGATAATAGGTGCTATGGCACTATAGACGTTGATTACTTGTTATTTTGTCTATTGCCTCTTACTTCAATTTCTTAGTCAGAAAAGTAAATATTGCTTTTTAGTCCAAAAAATATCAAAATTAAGCCTTACCTATTCTTCCTGACTCCTGACAAAAGTTTAACTATTTGTAGCAAACATTTATTAGACTTGGTATTAGCGCGTCCAGACTAAAATTGTGGGTAAAACCTCCCCCCTCTCCTTGCAGGAGAAGGGTTGGGGGAGAGCTCTTCATCGACTCGCTCTTTACCCACATTTTAAAGCTAGACGAGGTAGTATAATTGCCAAATCTCAAAGTTGACATACTCTCCAGCCTGTTAGCGAAGTTCCTCTAAAAGAGGCAGGCATAGAGATTCTCCAGAAACCAGGGTTCTTGGTTTTTTGAGCCAAAGCTACGTCTTTCATGTCACATAGCGAAACATTGAGTCTACCTAAATTAAACGCCTTGCGACCTCTGACGTCTAATCCAGAGATGCTTCTATCCCCAAGCATTTACTCTATTTGAAAAGCCTGTTCTCATATACCCTATAGTACATTTCAAACCTAAAAACTTTGATTCTCTGATACTTGTTGCTTAGAATTTTTCTATGTACAAACATTACTGTACATCCAAGCCATAACTGTAGTTTTTAAGGTGCAAACACTACATTTAAATAGCTAGTTTATTAAAGGGATTATATCAAATCTGGTAGTATCGGTATAAAAAAGCAGAGAAACCGGGTTTATATAAAATGCCCACTATACTGATATCTGTCTCCCATAAACCCGGTTTCTTATAACACTGAAGCCAACGGATTTGATATTAAATACCTTTCCGCTTTTGATAACTATCAGATAAAGTCTCCACCTGCTTAAGGAGGAGGCTTTAAACCGAATTTTTAAGTAAATTGTTACCTTTAGCAGATTAGTAATTAGAGCAACTACAAAACCGAAATTATTGGCAAATTGTCCGCTTATTCTTCTGTAACTGCAGAAGAACGACGGCGACGGCGACGGATTGGCCCTGAATCATCAGAGTCATTGCTATCTGAGTTTAGATCAACATCTGAATCACTCAATTCTGACTCGTAATTATCATTTTCCTCATCACCATCAAAATCATCAGCTTCTTCCAAAGACACCGATGAATCAGAATTATCTAATTCCTGAACATCTTCTTCTTCGTAATCTACTACCGACTCAACTTCTACATCCTCTTCCTTTTCCGCCTTCGTTTTTCTTAAATTCCCCTCCCCTGGTTTCTTAATAGAGATAATTGCTGACTTAGGATTTTTTACAGTTCCCTCTTCTAAAAGTATTATCGGAGAAATACCCATCAAAGCATATACATCCTGCTCATCAGAAGTCATTTCTACCGCCACTATCTCTGGAGGTTCAGTCACAGCAGGTCTAATTATTTCTCTTCCTGAGCGTCGATTAGGAGTTGTAAGTGGATATCCTTCGGAAAGGATAGGATACTCCATTCCCGATCCCAACTCTCTTTCCTGTAATTCCAAAGCCTCATCCTGCATAGTTTCACCTACTCCTACCCGACGGCGACGACGGCGACGGGTAGATTCCTGATAACTAGGATGATTCAGTAATTCTAAGTCTGAGCCATTATTAGCAGGTTCAACTTCTTGATATCTCTGTGTCGCCTCCCAAGATTGGTTTTGGGCAGAACTAACCAAAGTTGGAGGAGTAACCGTCACAGGTTTGGTTGGTTCCTCAACATCTGGAGTTCGAGTAACTGCAGATAAATTAACTTCCCCAATCGAAGCTTCTGATTCACCAGGCAAATGAACTAAATGTCCTAATCCATTACAGGTAGGACAAGTACGACCAAACAACTCATATATATTTTGACCTTGGCGTTTACGAGTCAACTCAACCAACCCCAACTCCGACAACTGAGCTATCTGAGGTCTAGCCTTATCAGCTTTGAGAACTTGATTAAAATGTTCCAGAACTTGCAACTGGTCTCGGCGTGAGTCCATATCAATAAAATCAACAATAATAACTCCTGCAATATTACGCAAACGTAATTGACGAGCTATTTCCGTAGCTGCTTCACAATTTGTCCAAAGTACCGTTTCCCTGGCCGTAGCAGAACGTGTGAAAGAACCAGAGTTAACATCTATAACCGTTAGTGCCTCAGTAGGTTGGATAATAATGTAACCACCAGAAGGCAGGTCTACTCTTGGCCTGAGAGCTTCTCGAATAGCCGCATTAACTCGGAAGTATTCTAGGACAGGAATCCGATCGCTATGATGGTCAATCAAAACTTGTAATGGTTTGCCCCCACTCCAATTCAGTAAATGTTGCTTGACTCGCTTCACTCCCTCACTAGAGTCCACTACAATCCGATTCACATCGGTACTATACATATCTCGTAGTACCCGTTGAATAAAATCATTATCACGATTTAGTAATGCAGGTGCTCTATTTGAATTAGCTTCGATTTGGATAGTTTCCCACTGTTGCTGCAAAACTTCTAAATCTTCTATAACTGCTTCTTCTTCCATTCCTTCTGCTTCAGTACGAACTAATAAACCCATACCCGCTGGTTTAATTAAAATTGCCAAAGCTCTGAGACGACTTCGTTCACTTTCAGAACGGATACGTCGGGATAAATTTACACCCCGTCCATAAGGCATCAAGACCAAATAACGGCCTGGTAAAGTTACATTTCCTGTTAAACGTGGCCCTTTTGTACCAGTGGGTTCTTTCATCACTTGTACTAGGACTTTTTGTTGGGGTGTAAGTAATTCTGTAATCGCACCAGAGGAGCGCTTCAATCGCAATGGCCCTAAATCACTGACATGAATAAATCCGTTACGTTCAGGATCTCCAATATTCACAAAAGCTGCATCTATTCCAGGTAATACGTTTTCTACAATTCCTAGATAGATATCACTAACTTGATGGCTGCCTTTAGCAACGACAAGTTCTTGTATTTGGTCTTCGGAAAATACGGCTGCGATTCTTTGCTGCTCGGCGATAATTATTTGCTTCGGCATTCAATTTCCTCCTGTACAGACTTGGTTACCAAGTCTTTCCCTTTAATAAAAATGTGGCGTTTTCAATTAAGTTACCTTTAGTGTTATGTAGGTTACTTATAATTTTGGATGTTAACTGCTTTGCTGTGTGAATTTTATATTTTTGTTTTTTGGATCATACCTGGTCTGGAGTTGAGTTTTTTCCGTTTCAGTTCACCCTTAACAAGCTGAATATTTCCATAAACTTATACAGACTTGGTTACTGAGCAACTACTAAAATTATCAACAACAAAACTCATCCAACTTTTTTTACAAATCTTGATATTTGGCATCAATTCTAAATTTTTAGAATGATACCCTACTTCTGGAATTTATAACTATAGCAATTAATATAATTTATCATCAGGGTAATATCCTCTGAAATTAATTAATTAATTATAAACGTTAATTGCTATCTGAATTACTTATAATTTTCATACCTTTATTGCTGCTATAAAACTTTAGCATTCAGGCTAATTAACATCTAGTTTCAATTTCCATTAATCTATCAATGATTCAGTGTATAATTTGCAGACAGACTAATTTTAGCATTGTTTTAGTCAAAATTCTCTGAGTAACTTTTTCATTCATAATACACAGCAAAATCAATAAATAAACTGATAATTTATCTGGTGACTGTGTACTGGAATTAATCAGTTTCCCAGGAACAATCCACAATTATCTGCACCATAACTTTACGGTTTTTTTGTCAAAGCTTTATTTCTTAAATTCATGTCAATGTCAAATCATACCCATTTTTACACAAAGCTAATTTGATTGCTTTTAATGCAGTAATTTTTTGATCTTCAGCCTTTGAAATTAGTAGCGCGTCCAGCTTTATTTTGTGGGTCAAGCAATCCTGAAGAAGCTTATAAACTTAAACTATAAGATTGTCTCTACCTAGAATTTTAGCATGGACACCTTCGTAGATTTTGGCATAGCCAGCTATAATGCTTTATGGAAAAAGATTGTTACAAATAAGCTAATGGTATTAGGGTGTAGGTCTTAGGTAAATCTTAATTTTGTCACTATGACTGAATCAAGTTTCTCAAAGTTTCAAATCCTAGATCATTATTTATAACATTATTTGAGCAATTTGGGATGACAGACTATAAGTTATATTTATTTAGTTTACAAGGCCATCATCCTCAAATTCCATGATTGAATTTTATGTTGGCCTTGTATAGCACTGATATGGTATCTTTATTCAAGCTAAATTAGCTTCTGAAGTCGCTAGTATATCCAGCAACTTCCGGCTAAGTAATAGACGAGTTAGAACCATTGATACTAACAAATGATTAAACCAAGAAAGGGTAAAGTTAATGATTAGGCAAGCAGCTCTTAAATAGGTTCTACAGGATTTGTAGAATTTCATCTTAGTCATCGCCGAAAAATCAACCTACTAAGATAACACTGACAAACCTCAAGCAGTAATTTAGGAAAACTTTTTAATCTATTGTAATTTAAGGCTTTCCCCAAAACAAACTCTAATACTTTAGTTGTCTAAACTCCCTAATAAAAGAGGACGTCTTTGTTTAAAACCGTTTCTAGCCTTAATTACTTAATTATAGTTTATACTTTTTTCAACTAGAGTAATCTTTTCAAATTCCACACTTATAAAACCGAAACTTCTTAATAGATTTTTCTGGAACTTTTATCACCCCAAAAATAAGTTTTGCCGATGAATATGCAGCAACTCAAATTGTAGCTTGCTAACTTGTTCGAGCATATAAATTATATTTTGTGGTTTTAGTAAAGTTCCATCATTCTGATAGCTTCCTACATAACGAATAATACCATCAGTTTCATAATTCCAATTTGACTCATAAGAGCTTGTTAAGCAAGAATTTAAAGCTGTTGGATACTCTAAAAACTCCAATTCAAACAGGCGATCAAGTAAGTTAACAACTTTTACCTTACCCGATTTAGTTTTTTGTTCCCAAAGAATTGATTCCCTATTTATAATTGCCTCTACCCACCCTTGCCAATTTAGAGTAGAACAGTCATTCCCCTCAAACTCTTCTATGGTCTTACAGTCTTGTATCAAATCCTGTGCAGAATCATCAGTTTTCCTGACCCTCAAAATATACTCTGCTTTCTCCAATACCTGAGATAAAGAAGGACTTTTAACCTCTACCTCTTCTACCCTATATACAGGTATACCAACTGGCAATTGACTCACCAGTTTACTTTGAAATCCTACCACATCCATTACTTCTGTCAACTCAAAATCCACTACTTCTCCTGTGCTAGTTACCCCTAGAGATAAAGCACTAGCTGGAATAATCCGTGGACTTGGATGATATCCTCCCGTAAAAGCAATAGGTATATTGCTCCGGCGGACAGCACGAGCGAATAACCTAGCCAAATCTAGATGACTGACCAAAGCCATCTCTCCTAACTTCCCAAACCATACTCGTAGACGTTGTACTCGATTTTGATTAGGCACAAACTGACCCACAAATTCTGGAATTGGTGGTGGGGGAACAACAATATTATGACCCATATCAGGGCCACAAACACCACAATGAGAACAAGCTGCAAAAGAGCAGTCCGGAATAGTTGCCTCTGCTAAAGCTTTCTGCAAATCTTCTTTGAGCCAATTTTTATCAATTCCTGTATCTATATGATCCCAAGGTAGGGGTTGGTCAAGCAGGGAATTGATTTGTTCTTTGTATAGTTCGGGATTATTTTCTGTATTTTCAAATACATTCCACTCACCATTTTCTACCTGACGGTATTTCCAACTCAAATCTGATTCTGCAATAGCATCACTCCATGCAGCAAAGGCTCTATCTAAACTTTCCCACCAAGAGTCCATTCCTGCGCCTTTTTCCCAAGCACGCTGAATTACAGATGCCAAACGGCGATCGCCTCTACCTAGAAAATCCTCCATTCCTGAGAGACGGACATCTGTATAATTTGCCTTTACACCCTTCATCCTCCGAAATTCTGCTTTTAGTAACTCTTGCTTACGTTGAAATTCAGCTACAGAGACCGAATGCCATTGAAAAGGAGTATGAGGCTTCGGGGTAAAATTAGAAATTGTCAAAGTAACCTGTAGCTTTTTCCGACCTTTAGCCCTACATTCTTCCTGCAACCAATTAACCGTTTCCACAATACCCAAAACATCAGCATCAGTTTCTCCAGGCAAACCAATCATAAAATAGAGCTTAACCCTATCCCAACCTTGTTCATAAGCCGTTTTGACCCCCCGCAAAAGTTCTTCATTTGTCAATCCCTTATTCACAATGTCCCGCATTCGTTGGGTACCTGCTTCTGGGGCAAATGTCAAACTACTTTGGCGAGTACCACCAATAATATTCGCAATATTTTCATCAAATCTATCTACTCGTTGACTTGGTAGAGATAGAGAAATATTTTCATTCTTAAAACGGTTTCTAATTTCAGTTCCCACTGCTGGTAAAGCCAGATAATCAGAACAACTTAAAGAAAGTAAAGAAAACTCATTATGTCCTGTTGTACTTATACCTTTTTCAATAGTATCCACTATTTTTTCTGGTTCCACATCTCGTGCTGGTCGAGTTAACATACCTGGTTGACAAAAGCGACAACCTCTGGTACACCCACGTCGTACTTCTATTACCAGTCGGTCATGAACTGTTTCTACATAAGGAACCAAACCTATAGAATAAGCTGGCATGGGAGTTGCAACTCGACGCAGTATTCTTTCTGGCACATCGTCACGAATTGGTAAAACTGAGCCATCTTCAGCCATACGATAAAATTGTGGCACATAAACACCAGGGACTTGGGCTAAATCTAAAAGTAATTCTTCTCTAGTTAATTGATTAGCCTTCCCCTCCTGAACTATTAGTCCAATTTCTGGGAGTAATTCTTCTCCATCCCCTAAAGCAATGAAGTCAAAAAAGTCTGCATAGGGTTCAGGGTTTGAAGTTGCTGTTTGACCCCCGGCGAAGATTAAAGGGAAGGGGAAGTGTTGGGAGTGACACTTCTGACTTCCTTTGAGACGCTCTTGCCAAGTCAACGGAATACCAGCCAAACTTAGCATCTCTAGAATATTTGTCGCCCCTAATTCATAGCTAAGACTAAAGCCAAGGATATCAAAATCAATCAGTGATCGCCTTGATTCTACAGCAAAAAGTGGAGTATCTGTGGCCCGTAATTTTTGTGCTAAATCTGGAGCTGGTAAATATGCGCGATCGCATAGTTGCCGTGGCTGAGAATTTAAGATATTGTAAAGAATTATATGTCCTAAATTAGAAGCTCCTACTTCATAAACTTCTGGGTAGGTCAATACCCAGCGTACTTGAGAGTTGTCCCAAGGTTTATGAAAAGCACCAAACTCATTACCAAGGTAACGAGCAGGTTTGTGGATATCGGGTGTAAGTAAATTCTCTACTGCTACTGCCACTATTACTATTTAAGGTCTATTTTATGGTTAGATATATCTCAAGATAGCACCAAAAACTTATGGTGTGAAACTATGATTCAGAGATTTCACTTAATTATGGCCTCATAGTCTCAATGATGAATATCACTTTCTCATGTAGTATTGGATCACCTATCAGGGTAAATATCTAGTAGAGAATTTAACTATGTAGAGTTTTTATTTAGATTAGCCATGGAACCAAATTGTGTGATTCGGAAACTTGTATCTAAAGCTCTCTATTTTCGGCGATTAACTCCTGAAATAGAAAATCAAATCAACTTTGAGTTGACACGACTTGGCTATATTTCCGATGTAGATTACGAAGCATTAGAGCTATTAATGGAGGAGATGGATGCAGGACGAATTAACTTCGTTCCTACTATGTAAATAATCGGAATTTTTTGTGATTTAAAGTTTTACACATTTGAGTAAAACGTGATTTAGTTAATTAATCGTAAAATTCTCTATTTTTAGCAAATAAGCTATTATAGAATCAATACTTTAGCTATACTATAGCAATTCTAAAAAGTTTGTAAAAATTCAAAAACTATAACTAAACTCCGAAAATCTTAGCCATTGCCCATTACTTCTTAGCAAAAAGCGACAATAATCAAGATTTCAGACACGAATAAAAATAGGATTGCTATATATAATCAATAATCACAAAAAATATGAATCTTAGTATAGATACAATTCTAAATTGAGTTTTTTCGTAGTGTTACATTCGTAGTGTTACATAAGTAACTATCGACATTAAAAAAATAGGAATTACTGCGAACAGACAATAGGAAATGGGTAACAGTGGAGTTATCCAATAGTTATGATAATAAATCCTGATGTGAAAAGTCTGTTCTAATCTTTTAGTATAAACGTCTTCTAACCTCTGCCTTACTATATTTATCAAGGTACTTTCGGTCATTTCAGTTATCAGTTTTTTTGGTCACTGGATTTAGTTAGTATGATATCCTTGATTCTGAATATTTTTCGATTACAAATTTCTCTATCTCAAGATAGTTTGATGATATTATTTTTCAGGGTGTTTACTATAAATGGAGAAAACATTATAGATGCTTAAATACGACAAGGTAAATAAATTTTGATGAGGTTATTTTGATAAACTATTTACTCTTCATATTCTCCAAAATTATCTGATATGGAATTACCAAATCTCAACTAAAATATATTATGATAAAATTCAATCAATTTTAACTTGAATCAAAGCTTAGATAGTTAATAATTTATACTTTAAATATTGATAAATATATCACAGGCTATAATTATTGAAAATTCATTTGTAAGTAGTAAAAATCATATTAATTATTTTTTCTATACTATCTGTGAAAATCTAAGTACTTAAACATGAATAAAACTAAACTATTTAATAAAATATTAGAATTATAGGAATATTTGGATTTGCTATTTGTAACTCTAGACTTTTAAAATTTTTATTTTTAACTTTTGACTTAGCAAGACTCCTGACTACTTTTCAAGATAAACTTTGCTATATGTGAATTAATTTAGTTCAGGAGTTAATAGAAGTTATCATGCAGTTTGCTAAAAGACTAGAAAAAATACCACCTTATCTGTTTACCGAAATTGACCGTAAACGGAATGAATTAGTTGAAAGAGGAGTTGACATTATCAATTTCGGAGTAGGAGATCCAGACCAACCTACACCTAATCATATTGTTCAGGCGATGCATGAAGCAATTCAAGACTCAACAAATCATCATTATCCCCCCTACAAAGGTTTAAAAGAATATAGACAAGCAGCAGCAGATTGGATGAAACGTAGGTTTGGGGTTGAAGATTTAAATCCAGAAACAGAAGTAATTTCTTCAATAGGTTCTAAAGAGTCAATTCACAATATTTTTTTAGCTTTTGTCAACCCAGGGGATTATACTATAATTCCTGACCCTGGCTATCCAGTTTATCGAACCTCAACCATTTTTGCTGAGGGTCAACCCTACACAATGCAACTTAGGGCAGAAAATGGATTTTTACCAAATTTAAAGACTATTCCTCAAGAAGTAGCTAAGAAAGCTAAATTATTGTGGATTAACTATCCTAATAATCCTACAGGTGCAACAGCTAGTTTAGGGTTTTTTCAAGAATTAGTAGACTTTTGTCGGCATTATGACATATTGCTCTGCCACGACCATGCCTATTCTGAAATGGCTTATGATGGCTATAAACCTCCTAGTATATTACAAATTCCTGGTGCAAAAGATGTAGCAATTGAATTTCATAGTTTATCTAAATCTTACAATATGACAGGATGGCGCATTGGTTTTGTAGTAGGAAATAGTTTGGGAATAAAGGGATTAAGTCAAGTTAAGTCTAATGTAGATTCTGGAGTATTTAAAGCAATTCAAAAGGCAGCAATTACTGCTTTTTATACTACTGAAGAAGAATTACAAAGTTTAGTAGCAGTTTACCAAAAACGAAGAGATATTCTTATCAAAGGTTTGCAATATTTAGGTTATCCGGTTCTACCAACTTTAGCAAGTTTATATGTATGGGTTCCAGTTCCTAAAAATTATACATCTCAAGAATTTGTCACTCTTTTACTAGAAAAATGTGGTATTATCGTGCCTCCGGGAAATGGATATGGTGCATCTGGAGAAGGTTTTTTTCGTATTGCATTAACAATAGAAGAAGAAAAAATTTATGAAGCATTACAAAGAATGAAGGATGCAGGTATTACTTATGTATAAATATCTAGAGCAAAAATTTTTTCCTCTCAACTCAATGATGTTTACTACACAGATTAAATCCCCTTGGTTCAGAGTGTTATAAGAAACTGGGTTTATGGGAGGTAGATTTTAGTATGGTGGGGCATTGAATAAAAACCCGGTTTCTCTACTTTTTATACCGATACTACAGGATTTGGTATTATTTCATTTAATAGATAAATTAACAGCTTCATCAGTTAATTACGATAGTAATTTCTTGAATGAATAGGTAATTCAAAATCTTGAATATCTTTAATTATTGCCTGTTTTTTCAAGTATTTTATTATCTACTTACAACCAAAAAAATAATTAATTTTTTATTTTTTAACGGCAAATAAATATAGCATGCTTATACTGAAAATTAACGTTAAGAATAAAAACGATGATTGGTCCTAGCCCTGATGGTCGCTCCTATTTATTAGATAATAACCCTAATAACTTTACTGTACTTGTGGACTTACTAACTCCATATCCAGAAGGTCTACGAGCTCTAGATGGAAATGATACAGTAATAGGCTCATTAAACCCTGAACTAATTAATGGTAATCAAGGTAACGATAACATTTTTGGTGGAGAAGGTTCTGATACTTTACGAGGTGGCAAAGATAATGATTTGATTGAAGCTAACCAGGGTAACGATCAAATTTTTGGAGATTTAGGCAACGATACAATTTTTGGAGATTTAGGCAACGATACAATTTTTGGAGGGAAAGAAAATGATGTTTTATTAGGAGGAGATGGTGATGATCTAATTTCTGGCGACTTAGGAAAAGATACATTAATTGGAGGAGCAGGCAATGATACATTTGTTTTGCGCGATTCAGAAAATAATAACAACTTAGATACAGCAGATATTATTGATGATTTTAATCCTAGTTTTGACAGAATTCAAATCCCAGCAAACCTAACAGAAAATGACATCCTTTTAACAGAAGACTTCCCCACAGAAGACATATTAATTCAAAATCGGACAAACGGTTTAATATTAGCAAAAATTAGAAACATATCTGATACAAACCTTATTCAAAGTCGCTTAATTTTTGAAGATACCGCAGATGCTAATGAACTTCCGCAAACTGCTAGTTCTATAACGCCAGCCTTTAATGATACTTTTGGATATGGTTTAGTTGACGCCTCCGCAGCAGTAGCTAGAGCAATTGGAGCTAGCCCTTTTCCAGATGTTCCTGATGTAGGAGGAAATCAATGGGGACTAGATTTAGTCAAAGCACCCGAAGTTTGGAATCAGGGCTATCAAGGAGATGGTATTGTAGTAGCCGTCATTGATAGTGGCGTGGACTATACCCATCCTGAATTAACAGGCCAAATGTGGACTAATAGCGGTGAAATTCCCAACAATAATATTGACGATGATAGTAATGGCTATGTCGATGATGTCCGAGGTTGGGATTTTGTTGATGATGATAATGACCCAATAGATGAAGAAGGTCATGGAACCCATATTGCAGGGACTATCGCTGCCAAGAGAGATGGAACAGGGACAACTGGAATTGCTCCAAACGCCAAAATTATGCCCATCAGGATACTAGACGAGCAAGGATCAGGCCAGGTAAGCAACGGGATAGAAGCGATTCGTTATGCTGTCGATAATGGAGCAGACGTAATTAACCTTAGCTCTGGTGGCAGAAATGTAGTTATTGGTGAACTTGGAGCTATTAGTTATGCTGCTGAGAGAGGTGTTGTATTTGTTTCTGCTGCGGGTAATGATAATTTAAGCACTCCTGATTATCCAGCAAGATTAGCTGTTCAACAGGGAATTGCAGTTGGATCAGTAGAGCAGAATGGAAAATTTTCTTCTTTCTCCAATGAAGCTGGAAATCAATCTTTAGATTATGTCGTTGCCCCAGGGGGAGATGGTTTTCGTGCAGATTCAGGAGATATTTATGCCCCTGTACCTCCTTCAATAACAGGTAATCTATATGATTACCTTGCCGGTACTTCTATGGCAGCACCTCATGTTGCAGGTGTAGTAGCTTTAATTAAACAAGCTAATCCTAATTTATCTGTTGAGGCCATTGAAAATATAATCATTGAGACTGCTAACTCTGTAGTTGTAAGTGTCTAATTCAGACTACTGAGAAAATATTTAATGAATGGGACTATCGTGATAATAATGTTTAATTTTTCAATTCAAAGATTTTTATAAAATTTGTCCATATAGGCAAAGAAACACCCAATTAATAGGCAAAAAATCGTCCTTGTCCAAAATTAGTTATCTTTTTCACAACCAAAGTTGCCTCCTATTTCTCTATAGGCTTTATGATCAGGACTGTGTGTGGTGTGAAGTGAAGGAGTAAGATGACTGCCGATAGCCAATTCATCTCTGGCAAGGTAATTAGAGGATTTACAGGACGAGCTTTTCAGCCTTTCCTCCCCAGAGATAAACAAAAAAGTAGATTTCTAGAGGGCCTAGAGGTAGGATTTTCTAAAAGATTATTTGATATCCTATTTTCTCTATCGGTTCTGATATTGTTTGCCCCGGTTTACCTGTTGATAGCTTTACTAATTGTATTCAGCTCACCGGGCTCAGTTTTTTACATTCAAGAAAGAGTGGGTAAAAATAGAAAACTATTCCGTTGTTTAAAATTTAGAACTATGGTCGAAAATGCAGATGAGATGTTGGGAGAGATCATGGAAACATATCCTCATCTGCGCCAAGAATTTCAGGAAAGTTTTAAATTAAAACATGACCCCCGAATTACATGGATTGGTAGATTTCTGAGAGTTACAAGTTTAGATGAATTTCCTCAATTTTGGAATGTTTTGAAAGGTGATATGAGTGTAGTAGGGCCGAGACCATTAGTGGCTGAAGAACTACCAAAATACGGTCATCACATGGATAAAATTCTTACTATTAAACCAGGGATTACTGGTTTGTGGCAAGTTTCTGGTCGCAATGATATTCCTTATCCTAAGAGAGTTCAAATAGATCTTTACTATGTAAACTTCAGAAATTTTTGGATAGATATATGGATTATGTTTAAAACAATTGGTATCGTTATTTTTCCAAAAAACAATGGTGCTTACTAATCCTTGTAATTATGACTGAAAGATTTCAAATTACCTGAAGCAATTGTGGGATTAGAGTTTGGTAGTATTTTGGCAAATATTACACCTCTAATCCATATTTATAAGTCAAAATAATAGACATTTTATTTAGTAGGATAATTACTGGTAAAGGGGTCAAGTTGATAAATATTAACTAAACAATTATTGGTTATGAGGATCGTTTTAAGTTAATCTAGAAATCTGGGGATAAATATGAAAAATATTGAACTACCGATAGCTTGTCGGAAAGTCAACCCTGTGGAGAGTAAAAATCTCTTAAAAGCAGGTCTGTTAAGGATTCAATCAAACAGGAGGTGAAGATTAAACCTATTCAATCATCTTTATGTGGATGATAGAGAATAAAACTTTGCTATTGGGCAAAAAATCAAAAAATATTTACTGCTTTTGTAGTATAGGTATTAATCTATCTGATTTTGATGAATATTCCCCTACTTATTTATCAAAACTAACCCGATTGGTGGTAAGTATTATAGTAAAAAGCTTTATAGACATAGTGTGTCCTTGGTCGCAATATTATGTTTGAGCTTTACAGCATTAGGCAAACAGCCATCACTTTAATTGGTGATACTGGTTGGGTAGAATTCCTAACTATATATTTCTGCCAAAGTTAAGAATACTGGGCAGTTAACTATAGTTGCAAATCTAAACTGCACAAAAACTGATTCTCAAACTGTGGGGAAAAGTCCCGAAAAATTTCTCAGACAAGATTCGTTAATTGTCCTCCGAAGTGGCATTTGTATCTGTCGTCAGAAAAATTCTGTAGCAAATATAAAACATAGGGCTGTAAGACATTCCGTTCTTAAAGCTTGTTGAGTCAAACGGGATACCGGGACTGGGAAGCTATAAGCCTACACTATAGCATTAGATCTAGTGTGGGAGTATGTCAGGAAACTCGGTGTGTTTAAGGCCGAGAGTATGTCAATACGTTGTAAATATTAACTGCAATGAGTGAAAGAAAACGAGCGCTAATTACTGGTATTACAGGTCAAGACGGTTCATACTTAAGTGAACTTTTACTTGAGAAAGACTATGAGGTTCATGGTATTATCAGACGTAGTTCTAGCTTTAATACAGATAGGATAGACCATATATATCAAGATTCTCATAATCCTGATACTAGATTATTTCTCCATTATGGAGACTTAACTGATGGGACTACTCTACGTCGAATTTTGGAAGAAGTTAAGCCAGTAGAAATATACAACTTAGGTGCCCAGTCCCATGTGAGGGTTAGCTTTGATTCTCCAGAGTATACAGTAGATGCAGTGGGAATGGGCGCTCTACGTTTACTCGAAGCAATTAGAGACTACCAACAACGTACTGGAATTGAAGTTCGTTTTTATCAAGCTGGTTCTTCGGAAATGTTTGGTAAGGTTCAAGAAGTCCCTCAAAAAGAAACTACACCTTTTTATCCCCGTAGTCCTTATTCTTGTGCTAAAGTTTATGCCCACTGGCAAACAATAAATTATCGAGAATCATACGATCTCTTTGCTTGTAATGGTATATTATTCAACCATGAAAGTCCTCGTCGAGGTGAGACTTTTGTAACTCGTAAAATTACTCGTGCTGTAGCTAGAATTGTAGCGGGTAAACAGAAAAAACTCTATCTTGGTAATTTGGATTCTAAACGAGATTGGGGATATGCAAAGGATTATGTTCGAGCTATGTGGATGATGCTACAGCAGGATCAAGCAGATGATTATGTGATTGCTACGAATGAAACTCATTCCATTAAAGAATTTCTAGAAATAGCATTTACTCATGTAGACTTAAATTGGGAAGATTATGTGGAGTTTGACCCCCGTTATTTACGTCCTGCGGAGGTTGATTTGTTAATTGGTGATTGTACAAAAGCACAAGAAAAGTTAGGTTGGAAACCATCAGTTACATTTACAGAGCTGGTACATTTGATGGTTGATTCTGATATTAAAGCTTTGGAAAAAACTGCTATTATTGGCAATGGTTTTGATTAGAATTTTTGGGCTAACTGATGAGTTAGGATGATTTAACTTTTTTGAAGTGATAGTGCTTGTAATGGTATTTTGGCACTATCAAAATCAACAAATTTTATGATGAAAAAGTAGCTCAAAATAGAGATAATTATCGGGTGTATCAAGATAATATATAAATGAGTCAAGTTAGTGAGTAATTGAATAAAAAATCCTTAGCAGTAGAATAAGTATGAAGTAGAAAGCTAGGATAAATATCATCTTAATATTTAGCTACAGTCCTACTAGAAATTAATTCTTTTTAGATGCTGCTGTAGCAATCATAGATATTTGTTTACTAATGCAGAATGTGAGAACTTTAAATTATGAATTAACAGTTAAAGTCTCTGAGATGATGATGCTACAAATGCTGCATATAGCTCCTAAATGATCAGTAAAATTTGGAAAGTTAAATTTTACTTCTATAATAATCATCATCTCAGGAAAAACAAAAATTCTGCCATACCCTAAAGCTGGCAAAATATTGAGTAGCCATTAAATACTAATAATAGTAAATAAGAGATTTTATTCTCAACCCTACAGGACTACCATTTTTTTATCTGGCTGATTTTAATCGACAATACCCTGAACTAAAGTCTGATTAGTATTAATCTTGGAGGTTTTTAATGAGTAAATTAGAGTTAGAAAATAAAAGAATTATGGTGACTGGTGGAGCTGGTTTTCTTGGACGCCAAGTTATAGATGAACTTCATAAGGCAGGAGCCAATCCTGATAAGATTACTGTACCACGATCGCGTGATTATGATCTTCGGACTATGGAAGCTTGCCAAAAAGCTGTTCAAGAGCAGGATATTATAATTCACCTTGCGGCTCATGTAGGAGGTATTGGTTTAAACAAGGAAAAACCTGCTGAGTTATTTTACGATAATTTGATGATGGGAGCGCAATTAATTGACTGTGCCTATAAAGCAAATGTAGAAAAATTTGTTTGTGTGGGTTCAATATGTGCTTATCCTAAATTTACTCCGGTTCCTTTTAAAGAAGAAGACCTTTGGAATGGTTATCCAGAAGAAACTAATGCTCCTTATGGTATTGCTAAAAAAGCTCTTTTAGTTCAATTGGATGCTTATCGTCAACAGTATAGTTTTAATGGTGTTTATCTGTTACCTGTTAATTTGTACGGGCCTGAAGATAATTTTGATCCTAAGAGTTCTCATGTAATTCCTGCTTTAATTCGGAAAGTACATGAAGCTCAAGTAAGAGGAGATAAAAAATTCCCTGTTTGGGGTGACGGTAGTCCTAGTCGTGAATTTTTATACTCTACAGATGCGGCTAGAGGAATTGTCATGGCAACTCAATTTTACAATGAATCCGAGCCTATTAATTTAGGAACTAATCATGAAGTAAAGATTCGTGATTTAGTAGAATTAATTTGTGAATTAATGAATTTCCAGGGAGAATTAGTTTGGGAAACTGATAAACCTAATGGTCAACCTAGGCGATGTTTAGATACAGAAAAAGCTAAGGAAAAATTTGGCTTTGTTGCTGAGGTAGATTTTAAGCAAGGGTTGAAGAATACAATTGATTGGTATAGAGAAAATGCCGATTCAATTTAAAGGTATAGGTTTTATTATAATCGACTGATGTTGTAAAAAGTTGGAAGAGAAATTACTTCCAACTTTTCTATATATAAAAGCTTTAATCGTTAAAATTTATTACAAGGTAAATTATCAATAAATATTGATAAAATTAAAATCCTATATCATTGATTTAAAGGCAATTTAGCTGAGTTCATCTAGACTAAATTTATGTAGTATTTAAAAGTTGAAAAAGTCACAAGTTGTCTTCAAAATCTTGGGAAAAACTTGATAGTGTTGCAACTATGATACTAGCTAATACAAATTCCCCAAAATAATGCTATATTTGGGTGACACTTCAACTATTAAGTAATTAATACAGGTTAAATCACTTTTTTGCTAATTTGAGGTGATTTAAAGTTAATTATTCTTATCTTTAATTATCACTCACTCCCTTACTCCCCTGCTCAACTAAATAAATATAGAAAAGCTTTTGAGAAATGGTATAACTCCATGAGTTTTTCTGGGCTGAGAAAACTTTAAACTAGGGTTGGCTAAAAAAGTCTTATAGGTAAGAGTATAAATCAGGATAAATGCGAATTAAAGAGGATATAGTCGGATATATGTCTCACTAAAATATTCCTCCCTTGTCTACTCAAAATCTTACCATTTTTAGCTTAAAGGAGCAAAAAGCTTACACTTTTAGAGCAGACGCAAAGGCTAAACTTAGATTTAATCAGCAAACCCTAACTATAACCTGAATTTAGAAAAATAACTCTATAAATTACCTCTGGTTATTGAAGTTATATTTAATTTTAATTTAAAAAAAAATATACAATAGTGAATGTACTTATTTTTACAAAAAAAACATACACTAATGCCAGACAATTTATCAGAATTAGTTAACCTGGTCAAGAGTAAATATATCCATATCTTTCTATATAATAATTACAGGATATAGCAGCCCTATTGTAGTTGTGCAAAAAATATTCTGAAACCAGAAAAAAGAGAACAGGAGTAATAGTTACAGACTTTTGATCTTTTGCAACTGATTTAGGATTGCTATAGTATAAAGTATACTTAAAAAAATTTTCAAATAAATGCTAAAACCTATTAATTAGTATCTTAAGTAGGTATAGTTACAAGAGAAAAAAATTTAGGATAAGATGCCGTATCTAAGGTCAGATAAATGGTCGATAGGAATCTCCTGGAAAAAATTAGTAAACTCTTAGCTCTTGCTAATTCACCTAATGAACATGAAGCTGCATCAGCAGCAGAAAAAGCAGCAGAATTATTGGCTCAACATAATTTATCTGTAGCAGACTTAGGACAAGACAAGGATGGGGATATTACTAAGGGTATTGTTGATAAAACAGGTCGTTATGTGACCTGGAAAATGTGGATTTTAGCCGGAATTGCTAATGCTAATGGATGTCAAGCAATGCGTTCTACTTACAGTGGTGAAATGAGATTAGTAGGCACAGAAACTAATATCACAGTTTCTCAGTCAGTTTACAAATATTTAACGGCTGTAGTTGATAAATTAGTTAAACAACATAGAGGTAAAGGAAGAGCTTTTATTAATGCTTTTAGGGTAGGGTGTGCAACTAGATTAAGACAGAGATTGGAGCAGGGACGAAAAAATATGGAGACAAAAGGTATAGTTGCTAATGCTGATTATAATTCAACATCTGCTATAGTTGTACGCTCAATGTTTGAAAAACATACTTTAGCTATTCAAGCATATTTAAAACAAGAAGGTGTAAAATGTAAAACTCAGAAATCAACTGGAGTTAATAGTGATTTAGGTTTCTCCTTTGGATATATTGCTGGAGAAAAAATTAGTTTAAATTATTTGAATCAAAATTTACACAAAGATAAATTCATCAAACAGTTAACTATTAAGTAAAGCTGTAATAATTAGCACATCAGGTATTAATCATTAGCTTTTTTGACATCTTAACTCTCTCGCTATGAAGGGTAATTGCTCTCAAGACATTTACATTAAAAAATATCTTAAAAGAAAAGATTAAAGAGGCTTGATATTAGAAGGTGTAAGTGTTAAAGTTTATGAGTGAACGTTTTAAATAGATGGAGAAGATGGCTAAAACAACAACGGAAAAATCAAATACTTCAGAACTATTAGATGCTCCACTGACAGGTAAAGCATTGTTGAAAAAAGTTAAAGAACTTCCTGACAAGTCAAAGAAAGATACCGCGATTGCTTGCGGATATTATACAACTACAAAAGATCAGCAGAAAAGAGTAAATCTTGCCAAGTTCTACGATGCAGTTCTACAGGCCAAAGGAGTACAATTAGATGAGAAGCATCCTAAAGATGGAAGAGGACGCGCTCCTACTTATCGTGCTTGTGTTCATAAAAATGGACAGTTAGTAATAGGAGCTAACTATACAGAGGAAATGGGACTTAAACCAGGAGATGAATTTTCCATCCAGTTAGGAAATAAACATATTCATCTCAGGCAGATTAATACTGAAGTTGAAATAGAAGATGAAAATAATGAGGAAGAGTAGATTAGTAGGGTAGGAGATAGGTTTTATTTATAAGTCTCCAAGTAAAACTAATCTAAATATTTCAGAACGCTGCAAAAAACTAGAGTTATTTACAGTATGAGAAACCTAGTTTTTGGCAGCAAATAAATTTTTAGAGACAAGTTTAAAGATATGTTAGGAGAAAAAAAATGATATTTGATTAACCAACATTAATCAAAAAATTTATGATGGAAAAATTTTTGTCAAAATCTACTGAAGTAACAATCCTAGTTGTACAAAAAAGGTAGGTTATAGTGCTTTAATTGAAGATGTTAAATAAAGATTAATCCAAAAAGGGAAAACTAGGAAAGAAATAGGAGTATTGTTGGTCTGATAATAAATTAGTTTTGGATTTTATATTTGATTTGGAAATGCTATAGTTTGATTTTTACACCTGTGATTAAAGAACGCAAATTACCTTGGGATAAAATAGAATAATATTTCTGTTCAAAAAATATTACAATCAGATATTTTTAGAAGTAAATTTTAAATATTTGCTGTTAATTTTTATATAAAAAAATATTATTATTATTATTTAATATCATTGATACTGACAGTATTAAAGAATTAAATCAACCTCAATAAAACTGAAAAATTAGTTATTAAATATCGGTAATTATCTGTAATATCAAGTCTCATTAATTAGCCATAATAAAAATGTTCTTCTCTGTCAAGATAATATTTTTTAAAATTCCCTTTGTTGTCTACTCCCTAAATTTTTTTATTGTGGTTATCCAAAGAGATATGATATAACTCTTGCGTTCAAAAGGTTTCAATGAAAGAAAAAAGTACAATTATTTTTGTGTACCTGCTTACCTGGTATCTAGATAGAATTAATTTAACATTTGGTAAAGGTAGTTCAACAATTAATAATTAACAATTAATAATTACCTCTTCTGTAATAGAAAGATTTTGCTCAAGGAAATTTTTTTTTCTCACGGGGAGATTGGATATGGCGTTTAGCGCTCCGCACAACGCGCGTTTTGTTAGCGCAAAGCTCCGCTTTTTCCTCACGGAATGCTCCGCAAACATGTCGGTGATAGACGTTAACGAAGTTGTGCGCTAGCTAAACGACCACTTTTTCTCCATTAATGGATAAGCTTTATACCTTAATTTTTCGGTAATAGGAACTCATGGAAGGTTACAATAAATATAACTGAGTAATAAATATATAAGTAATTTGCTCTGCCTAGTTATTTGATATCATTAATATAAGAACTGTTATATAACCATAATTAACCAATCAATTAATATATAAAAACAAGCAATAATCACGACAAAAATTAATAATAAAAAAATCATGTCTTTAACAGAAAAAATCCTCTCCCAAGTTCCAGGAAACCCTTTAGAAAGTTTGCGGCGAGTCGATCAGGTTTGGCAAAAACTTCGATCAGAAAATACACCGATTCCTACCACTGTTAAAACAGAAACTCAATTACTAGAAAATTATGACTGGGATGTAGTAATTTGCGGAGGTACTCTTGGTATCCTGATTGGTGCTACCTTGGCAAAAAAAGGTTGGCGAGTTGCCCTGTTAGAACGAGGTATCCTCAAAGGTAGAACGCAAGAGTGGAATATTTCCCGCAAAGAACTAGAAACATTTGTAGAATTAAACCTCCTTTCTCTAGAAGAACTAAAAACAGCGATCGCTACTGAATATAACCCTGCTCGGATCGGCTTTCCAGATACTGCTGATATCTGGGTAAAAGATGTCCTTAATATTGGTGTAGATCCAGTTTATCTGTTAGAAACCCTGAAACAACGCTTTTTAGAAGCAGGGGGTCAACTATTTGAAAATACTGCTTATGAAGCAACAGTCATTCATCCAGATGGAGTAAACATCCAAACTAGCAATGGTCAATCTTTCAAAACTCGACTACTGCTGGATGCAATGGGACATTTTTCTCCCATTGTTCAGCAAGCAAGGGAAGGAAAAAAACCTGATGCTGTCTGTTTAGTGGTTGGTACTTGTGCGACTGGATACTCCAAAAATGATACGGGAGATATTTTTGCCTCATTCACTCCCATACAAAATCAATGTCAATATTTTTGGGAAGCATTTCCTGCTAGAGATGGGCGAACTACTTATTTATTTACTTATTTAGATGCTCATCCAGATAGATTTTCTTTGGAATTTTTCTTTGAAGAATACCTACGTCTATTACCTGAATATCAAAAAGTCGAACTTAGTCAACTTACATTCCAACGTGCCTTGTTTGGTTTTTTTCCTTGTTATCGTCAAAGTCCCCTGAAAACCCCTTGGAATCGTATTTTGCCAGTAGGAGATAGTAGTGGGAGTCAGTCTCCTCTGAGTTTTGGTGGTTTTGGAGCTATGGTACGTCACCTCAAACGTCTAACCGTGGGTATTGATGAAGCTTTACAAACTAACAACCTTTCCTCAAATGCTCTGGCACTTTTGCAACCTTATCAACCTAATGTATCAGTTACTTGGTTGTTTCAACGTTCTATGAGTATAGGGGTAAATCAAAAAGTTGAACCACATCAAATTAATCAATTATTAGCAGGGGTATTTCAGGTAATGGAACAACTGGGTGAACCTGTACTTAAACCTTTTTTGCAAGATGTGGTACAGTTCCCTGCTTTAGCACAGACTTTACTTATTACTTCCTTAAAACAACCTGAGTTAGTCATTAAAATTCTCCCTCAAGTTGGTATAGGGAATTTGTTAGATTGGATGAGACATTATTTCAACTTAGGAATTTATACATTGCTATATCCAGTGGGAGGCGCAATGGAACCTTTTGTCAAAAAAATACAGAAACAAAAATATTATTACCACCGCTGGATTGAACAATGGAAATATGGATCAGGAGGAGATTACATTGACTGATTTCAATTTGACATACTTCAAAAAACACCTAAACAAAGGTTGGATGAAGTCAAGCATTACCTATAAGTTTTCTTTGGCATCAGGGGGGCTTTTACTATTAATTAGTGGTGTAGCTATGGCAAGTTTTTTTTCCATGAAAGTTGTGCGAAATAAAACTGAGTCAGTTATGGCAACTAGCATCAAAATTCAACGTTTAGTTTTTGAAATGAATAACGCTTTGGATGATGCTAGGACTCAAGAAAGAGAATTTTTTCAGCAATGGCAAACAATAGGTTTAGATACAGCACAGAAAAAATATATCATACCTTTTAATCAAAAGATTAATAATGTACGGCGAATTAGTGACGAATTGCGAGTTTTACTCATCAGTGAAGGTGTTAATAAAAAGTGGCATAAATCTCACTCATATTTAATTGAATATATAGAAAAAATAGAAAAATATAACTACCAGTTTGAAGAGACATTAAGATTAGTTATAAACTCGGGAAATAATCAAAATATTAATAATATTAGTGATGATTTTGCTCGACAAACAGAAATAATTTGTAACAAATTATTCGATCTTGCTGCTCAGGAATTTGAAGAAGCAAGTTTCGAGATTAAAAATACCAGTAAAAAAATGACTTTATTGTTGGTATTAGCTGTCTTGGCAACTCTAGGATTAGGATTGGTAATTACTAATTTATTTAAATTTGCTTTACAGCAGTTAGAAGTAGAGCAAGAAAAGTCAGAAAAGCTATTACTTAATGTTTTACCAAAGTCAATAGCAGAACGTTTAAAAGATAGAACAGAAATTATTGCTGATAATTTTGAAAATGTTACAGTATTGTTTGCTGATATTGCTGGTTTTACAAAGCTCTCTGCAAGTGTTTCTCCAACAATATTAGTGAAGTTATTAAATGAAATATTTTCTGAGTTTGATAAGTTAGCTGCACTTCATGGATTGGAAAAAATTAAGACTATTGGAGATGCTTATATGGTAGTAGGTGGGTTACCAGAACCAAATATAAATCATGCTGTAGCGATCGCCGATATGGCTTTAGATATGCAGGATGTTATCCAGGGTTTTAATCAAAAGAATAATAGTGATTTAAACATGAGAATAGGGCTAAATAGTGGTCAGGTTATTGCTGGAGTTATTGGTAGTACAAAATTTATTTATGATTTGTGGGGAGATACTGTTAATATTGCTAGTAGAATGGAATCTCATGGAATTATAGGTGAAATTCAAGTAACGGAAGAGACTTATTTATTGCTAAAAGATCGATATGTATTGGAAAAGCGAGGTATGATTTCCGTTAAAGGTAAGGGAGAAATGTCTACTTATTTACTAAAAAGTAGAAATATTAATAATGAGAGTTTGATCCAAGAAAATGAGAAAGTTATGGTATAAATTATTGATCCAAAATTGATAAATAGCTGCACACTTTATTAAATCAGCTTTTTAGTCTTTTATATCACACCTCTAGGATAACTATGTTAATAATTTGTGCCGGGATGGCTAGAGCAGGTTCTACTGTACAATACCAAATAGTATATGAAATTGTTGAATCTTTAGGACTCGGTATGACCATAGGTTGGGTTAATGTGCCTACTAAAGAATTTTTAGAGAATCTAGAAAATGTCGCCTCTAGAAAGGATAAATTTTTAGTAATTAAGTCCCATAATTTCTCTGCTGAAGTTAAAGCATTAGTTGTAACAGATAAAGCAAGAGTTGTTTATGTTTATAGAGATTTGCGCGACATAGCTGTATCGTTAGCCAATAAATTTACTAACTCTACTGAGGATGCTATATCAAGCTTAGACGAGCAATTAAACAATTACTATTTGTGGACTGGGATAGATAAAGTAATGGTTTCTAGATATGAAAATATGACTAATAATTTGTACAATGAAGTTTTAAAAATAGCTAACTATTTGGAAGTTAAGGTTAACAGTGATTTAGCAAAGACCATATCAAACAAACTGGAACTAAGCCAACAAAAACAAAGAATTAAAGAGCTAGAAAATATTTCCTATGTTATGAAGGGGTTAGGAAATGATGTTTATGACCCAGTTTCCCTATTGCATAACAACCACATTAATTCTGGCAGATGGGGCCAATGGAAAGAATGTTTATCGAAACAGCAAATAGAGGATATAGAAAGTTCGGCATTTAGCTGGTTTGTTGACAGAGATTATCCTTTATCAACTTTTAAAAAGGATGAGAAAAAAACAGCTATAGAGCATTTTAAGCAAGCTAGAAAACTCAAACAAGACGGTAATTTATTAGCAGCAGCTAACTCGTATCGACAGGCAATTATATTGTTTCCTCACACTTCCTTGTATCACTATAATTTAGGAGAAGTTCTGTTAAAGTTGGGAAAGACAAACTACGCTATTAATGCTTATCGTCATGCTCTTTATATTAATCCTAACTCAACTTTATACCACCAATATTTAGAAGCTGCTTTGTCACAAGCTTGGCAGTTAAATTAGTGTTGCAGAGTATTATCATCCAGCGGTTATGAATTTAATATTACAACTTATTTCATATCATTAAGATACACCTGTGACCTGCCAAATACCTGTGCTACAAATACATTATTTATTAATTAAAAGCTCAACTACTTTATTTAACTCCACAGAATGAGAAGCTTTAAAAAGAAGACGATCGCCTGGTTGTAAAAACTCTTGTAAATGTCTAGCTAAATTCTGGTGAGCATCATCAGCAGTAATATCTTCTACTTCTATAAATTGTAAACCAGCAGCACCTGTCGCCATTGCTTCTGCTTCATTAAAATCAGCCAAAATAAATAAACCATTAATATCCAAATTTCGTACAACATTACCAACTTGTTGATGGAATAAAATAGATTGCTCTCCCAATTCTTTCATAGTTCCCAACACAGCAATATGACGTTTACCCGGAGTTTCAACTAACAAATTCAGAGCAGCTATCATCGACTCTAATCCAGCATTATAACTTTCATCTAAAATCACAATATCATTATCTAAATCATATCTTTTTGCCCTACCTCCTGGTAATTCAATCGATAAATTATTAGTTAAAGGTTCAAATAAAGTTTTTGGCAGAATATTTTTCCCATGAAGAACTTTCAACACTGCCAAAGCTGCCAAATAATTAGAAGCATTATGACTACCAGGTAAAGGTAAACGTAAATCCACACCCTCAACATTTATAGTTTGAGAATCAATTAATTTTCCTTGTAAATCTCCACCTTCTAAACCATAAGTAAAAGTTTCTCCAGACCAAACTTTAGCCGCAGTTTCTATCAACCTCTGATTATCAAAATTCAGAATAGCAATACTACTATCAGACATTTCTCTTAGTAATTCACACTTAGCCTCAGCGATAGCTTCAACAGAACCCAAACGACCAATATGAGCAGTACCAACATTAGTAATTAAGCCAATTGTCGGATTGGCAATATGCGTTAATTCTGCTATTTCTCCAGGTCCTCGCATCGCCATTTCTATCACAGCATAATTATCATCAGCAGAAAGTCGTAGTAGAGTTTTAGGTACACCTATTTCATTATTATAGTTAGCTTCAGTTTTCAGCACTTGACCTTGAGTTGCCAAAACTTCAGCAATTAATTCCTTAGTAGTTGTTTTACCGACTGAACCAGTGACGGCAATCACAGGAATATCAAATATATCTCGCCACCAACGAGCAATTTTTTGGTAAGCTTTTAAAGAATTTTCTACCTGTAATATAGGTACATTCTTTGACAGTTGTTCAACTTCATTATTTAAGGTATATTCTTGTTCAACAATCACACAAGAAGCACCTTTTTCAATTGCCTCCTTGACAAAGTTATGGCCATCAAAATTTTCCCCTCGTAATGCCAAAAATCCTTCACCAGATTGTAAGTTACGAGTATCTGTATTTATGCCTGTAATTAATGTTTTTTCTGGAATCTGAAAATCTGTAAGTGTTGTAGCACTCAAGATTTCAGTTAGTTGGAATAAGGTAATGCGACAAACCATAGCTATTGGCAGTCCTCCTGAAAGATGTGTAATAATTATATAAGAGTATTTGTTATTGTTAAACTCAACTTATTTTCTGGGATATAATTGAGTAAGCAAAACAAAATTAAAAGTTTAAATAATTCTCAAAAGTTATAGAGAATATTCGTTTGTAGATTGGCAAATAAAGTAATCCTAAATTGGTTGTGACAATTTTTATAATAGTTAATTTGAGTTTAAAACCTTTAAAATTCTGACTCCTGACTCCTGACTCCTGACTCCTAAGTGCCACCAAAATATTACAACTTAAATAGGATTGCTATATTGTCATAATTTTGAACTGAGATGAGGGAAAATCTTAGATTGGATTACTCTAACCTAAAGCAAAATTATGATAAAGCCTAATAGTCTTTAATTGTCAAAAATAGGATATATCATGACCATGAATAGGTTGTGAATAAATGTATAGTAGTTGGCATTACTATTAGGAGATTCTAGCTCCTCTCAAATTTAGTCACAACCAGAATTTAACTTCTGACTTCTGAGTTATGACTTCTGACTTCAGCTATAAGTTGTTGACTCATGTCTAAACTTTTATATTTTCCCAGACTTTTATCTAAGATTACTTTTTATATCCTACTTTGGGATAGCTTTAGTAATTTAAGTTTTCTCTAACCCTTCTCTGGATAACAGCAAGTCGTATATACTACATCGTTAGGCGGTTGGCAATTAATAATATCTAGCAAGATAGTTAATCATCCATGTAATACTAATACTCAAAAAATGTGGTATTTTTTTATCCTGATGGTAATCAAGTGCTGAAAAATTCTATTTAGTTTAGAAGTTGATAATTATTGATGACTCAGTTCAATTAATATCTATATCTACCTAATTTTGGCAAAATCTTTACCAAAACTTTATAAAAACTCCGTAAATTTTGAAGATAATGAGACTGATAGAAATTAGTAAACCGTCTAATTAAGGTGTTAGGTACTGCCAGATATGATTTTTCTGAGAAAGAATCTAGGCAGAAACTATATTTAGTAAAGTCAATAGCTATCTTGTAGGAAATCCTACAGACACCTCAATCAAAACCAGAAATTAGCAATTGTTCCCATAGCTAAGAGTACTGGAATGGAAAAAACTAAATTAGGGAATATATAAAATGAAAGACTTTATGAATGAATATCAACAAGACAAATCCCAGTATGAACAGTATATCTATAACCATTTTCTCCAATTGATAGACCTAGAGTCATCAGAAGAGATAATTCATAGGTTTAGAATTTTATTTATTAATGGTTCTGGATATCCTGATAAAGAAGTAGCTAAAGCACTAGAAAGAATTATTGCATTATTGCAAGTTGAGGAAGAATTTAATTTTATCCTAAATCGTTGTTGTCATATAGTTATTAATAGAAAACGACCCTACAACTATAAAAGAGATGTGTTACTAGACTTAATTAAACTGTTTGATAGTATCGAGGATAAACCAGCACACCGTTACTACGGTTCCCGTAGCAGCAAGAAACTATTTGACCTGGTTCAGACATTCACAACAAGTGAGCAGTACCTAACTTTAAAACGTTTTGCAGAATTAATAAACCAAGAAGCAAGAAGTTATAGAAATAGTCATAGTGCTTTATCTCAACCTTTGAGAACTCTAATTCCACGTTATCCTTACTTATACCAACATTGTTTAATTACCTCAGATAATAGCTATGAACATCAGCAAGCTATTAAAAATATACAACGAAAAAAACAGAAAAAATTTGAAATAGACTTATCCCACTATCTGACTCATCAAATTAGACATGGCGTGATAACTACTTCCAAGTTGAGAGATTCAAAGTTTACAGAGTCTAGTTGGGAAAACACCAACAAAATTCAAAATCCTACTCTTTTAAGCGATCAAGAATTATTATCAGCTATTAGACAATTTGTAGGTAAAGTTGAGAATGGCAAGAACTACCAAGATTATGCAAGAAGTTTCCTAACTCATGTCAGACAACCTCAATCCTATAGTTGCTTTAAAGAAAGCTTTTATGAATACTTAAGTTCATCATTTGATGCAGACTCCAGGTATGTTAAGTATCAGTTTAAGAACAAACTATATAAGCAACTAAAAAATACAATGCCTCACAGTGACGATAAAAAATTTAACGACTTTTTACTTATGAGAACCTGTAATCAAATGTTAGGATTTTTAGTTGTAGAAAGCATTCAAAAACCACAGCACTTTTTATTTCTCAACCTGATGGCCAATATGGGTCCAATAGCAACTACTAGTCTCCTCCTAAAAATTGTCTTGGTTTGCTATAGAGTCAAGCCATACCTAGAAAAACGATTTGCAATACTATTTAACCATTATGAAGCATCTACAAGAGAAGCAGTAATATGGTTAGTGAAAGCATTAGAAAATATACAAGTTGCCTTAACTACTAACTTTGGTAGAATTGATCTATCTTTTATTCATTAAAAGATTTAAGAGTTTTCTGAACAAGACAATAATAATATTATCACAAGACAAAATTAAAAAATATATCTAAAAGTAAAATTACCTGAAAAACTACATAAAAGATTTGCGCTTCTCCTAAATCTTGACTGCTAAGTCCTACCAATCCAAACTTTGTAGGAATATTTTCTGAAACTGGTATAACTTAAACTTAGGGAATAATTTTGCAACTAGCTTGCACCTATAGGTAAACTATTAATAACTAAATAATAGGCAAAGTACAGAACAACAGAAAAAGTAATGACCCAAGTGTTACTCAGTGAAAACGAAGGAATAGAGTCGGCCTTCCGGCGCTTCAAACGTCAAGTTTCCAGAGCAGGTATTCTTGCAGATGTGAAAAAGCGTCGATACTTTGAAACCCCTCAAGAAAAACGTAAGAGAAAGGCAGTAGCAGCACGGCTTAAATAATTGATAATTGATAATTAATAATTGATAATCACCTCTCCCTAATTAGCGGCTCTGCAAGAGCGGGAGACCTCGCCATCCCATCCTTCGGAATGCTCCGCAAACGACCGCTTGTTTCTCCTTTAAAGGAGAGACTTTATACCTTAATTATTCGGTAAAAAACACTTTTATTAAAGTATGATTTGATGGCTAAAAAATCGATATTATTCATTTCCCCGTTCCCGAATGTCCTAGAACTCTGTACTTAATTAAGTTAATAATTACCTCAATATTTAGTAATTAGCTATTAGATTTTTTATTTTTTTTCCCTGTTTTAATTTTAGGGTAAGTTATCAATGAATCTAGATAAAGAACTAGACAAAACAATATCAAGCTTTGCAGATATTCAAGCAGAACTTAACATCTGTAACGCTAAGGATGCTTTAAAAGACATCGTAACTAATCTGGATTTAACTCCTGAAGAAAGAGCAGGATTAGACTCAGAAATTTCTGGGTTAGAATCAATGTTAGAAAAGTTAGAAAAAGCTTCTGTTTATATTGCTGTATTTGGCATGGTAGGCAGAGGTAAATCTTCACTTCTCAATGCTTTGTTAGGAGAAAAAGTATTTCAAACAGGTCCTATTCACGGTGTTACTAAAACTACACAAATTAGACAATGGGAATTAGGTAGAGAGAATTTAACAGAAATAGAATCATCATCTACAAATTCTCTAACTTCCTACAGAATATCTCAAGTGGAACTGATTGATACTCCTGGTATAGATGAAGTAGATGGAGAAACTAGGGAATTAATGGCCCGACAGGTAGCAAAACAGGCAGATCTACTTCTATTTGCTGTAGCAGGAGATATTACTCAAGTAGAATATGAAGCTCTTTCTTACTTACGAGATGCTGGTAAACCAATTTTGCTGGTATTTAACAAAATAGATCAATACCCAGAAGCAGATAGATTAGCTATATACAATAAAATTCGTGATGAACGAGTCCGTGAATTACTCTCACCAAATGAAATAGTTATGGCCGCCGCTTCTCCACTGGTGGCTAAGGCTGTCCAACGTTCGGATGGTAGTCTTAAGGTAGAGATGGTGAGAGGAGAACCTCAAGTAGAAGATTTAAAGCTGAAAATATTAGAAATTTTAGATAAAGAAGGTAAATCTTTGGTGGCGCTCAATAGTATGCTCTATGCTGATGATGTGAATGAGCAGTTAGTACGCCGGAAAATCGAAATTCGCTCCCAAAGTGCAGATAGGGTAATTTGGAAGGGAGTAATGACTAAGGCAATGGCGATCGCTCTCAACCCTGTAACTGTGGTAGATATTCTCAGTGGGGCGATAATTGATGTAGCTATGATATTGACTTTATCAAAATTGTATGGTATACAGATGAGCCAAAGCGGAGCAGTAGATTTATTACAAAAGATAGCTATTAGTATGGGTGGTATAACGGCCAGTGAATTAGTGGCAAATCTGGGACTCAGTTCTGTGAAAGGATTATTGGGTTTAGCTGCACCTGCTACTGGTGGGTTGTCTTTAGCACCTTATTTGTCTGTAGCAGTAACTCAAGCAGCAGTGGCTGGTGTCTCATCTTATGGAATTGGACAAATAACTAAAACTTATCTTGCTAATGGTGCATCTTGGGGAGAGGAAGGTCCGAAAGCTGTAGTTAGTAATATTTTGGCATCTTTGGATGAAAATTCGATTATGGGTCGTATTAAAGATGAGTTAATTAAGAAGTTAAAAATCAAAGATTTCAGTTTTGAAAAAGGTAAAAAGCAAGAGTAATATCATGTCCGGTAGCATTGGTATTGTATAGAGAAGTTAAGGAAGAAGGAAGAAGGAAGAAGCTTTGAGAGAAGAAGCTTTGAGAGAAGAAGCTTTGAGAGAAGAAAAAACCTTAAATATGGTGGATATTTTCCCGGCTTTTACAAAAGCGATACCAACGGACATGATATAAGTTAGGAGAATTTTTCAAGAATTGAGAATTAAGAATTGAGAATTACCTCTGCTTGAAAAGAAGAGGATTGACAAACAGGAAATTTTTTATTTATTATCCCCTTAAAAGGTGAGGCTTTAAACTACAATATTTCGGTAATTAATTTTGTCTACTTACTTATAGCGGTTTTCACAAAGGTAGACTACAAAATTTCTTCCTTTTTCCTTCTTCCTTCTTCCTTCTTCCTTCTTCCTTCTTCCTTTCAACCCAAATCTCTTTACTCTATATTAATGAAAACTGCTATAACAATGAATAACAACAAAGCTAGTAAAAAAATATTTCCCCAGAATAGTTGAATAATTTATGGCTTTGGAAGATTAGTAATTTAGGATAAGTTCATCAGCGATTTTCTAGTATTGGTGGAAATAGAAGGTTCTCATCGCTAGGTGCAGTGATTCAGAGAAATTGCTCTAATACCAATTTTATAAATGTTTGCTACAAATGGTAGAAATAAGGAAGAAGGAAGAAGCAAGAAGCAAGAAGGGATAAACATTCAAAAAAAAAGGGAAAACGATAGATATAACTATCTAAAATGAATTGGAGTAGCTATTTTTCAGCACATCCGATCAAGAGCTACCTTTTCGTAGCATTCTTTTTTCAAAGTGTTCTAATACTCTTATTATCTGATGATATATCAATATAATTGCCTATCAGATGAATTTTTATCAGATAGAAAATTTATAGTAATCTTCAATTGGTTCAATACTCAACCCATTCTTGGCAAATGTTTTAGAACTGCTTTAAGCGATCGCTTTACTCTATGACTAAAAATCCTAACTTCCTGCTCCAGGATAAAAATTTTTAGTCAATTTCACTATGAGTAATCTTGCAAAAAAGACATAAAATACTCAATAAAAATACCTTTGTGTAGTAGTTGGTTGCACAAAATGAACTAATCACGTTTGAACCTCCTGTTTTTACAGACATTAAAATCATCCTTATGTCAATTGTTACTAACTATTTTCTCAGCTAACTATTATCAATCTCCCAATCTAAATAACGTAAATTTTCAGTTAGCATTGCCATTCTTGTTATTAAGATAAATCAATCAATTAAACAAGAAGCAAGAGAAATGGTTTTCACAACTTCCATATCTATCAAAGAAAGTTTTTGGCAAGCTATTGATACCTCAAAATTCTCCGGCAACCCCGCCGAAGATACTAGACTCCAGTCATTACGAAATATTTCTATTCCTCAATTAATTAAAGTTTTAGAACAATATTCTTATGTAACTAAAATTCACGCCATTAGCTTAAACTATGTTTGTAATGTTATTCAAGCAGGTAAATTAAAAGTATTACTCGATGAGATTCATTTTGAAGAAACTGGTGATGGAAACCCGGATGATTCTCACTATAATTTACTGAAATTATTCTTATTGGGCTTAAATGAAAGTTTTGGTGCAACTATGCTCACCAATACCATTAATCCACGAGTTGATGCTCTGATTAAAAATTATGAGAATGATTTAAGAAGCTATCCTGCTCACGTTGCGATAGGTATGGCAGGTATGGGTACTGAATGTATTTGTGGTCCAATCTTAGAAGAAATTTGGGCACAAGTTCAAAGTCGCAAAGATTTAGAAGATGTATTACCTCAATTAAAATTAGAATTCTGGGGGATTCACACTGGAGAAATCGATCATTCTCATGCGGTGAGAATGCGTAATGCGATAGATGGGGCAGTAGGAGAAAGTGAAGAGTCTGCGGCACAAATTCTGACTGGTTATCATTTATCTGTGAAATTCTGGGATGATTTATTAGATATTTTTGTGACTCTGTAGATGTGGTTCAAATTTAAACAGAGGGAGAAAGGGTTATAGAATTTTGAAATTTCCCATTCTCCCAGAGCAAGAATTTTGGCAGAAGTTTTAACTACTATTTATTCTTAAACTGTTCTAACCATTCTTTAATTTGAGAAGAAGCAATATCTCTTCCTCCTAAACCAAAAGCTAAAGCAATAGCTACTGCCATTGCTCCCATGAAAAGTCCAAAAGCTAGATTCACAATGCTGGTAGCAATACCCATTTGTTGCAGAGCCATAGCTGAGACTAATACAATAATCCCAATCCGAGCAAGCTGCCCTAAAAGTTGAGCTTGGGAATTACCAGAACTCGTGATTAAGTTATAAGCAAGGTTAGCCAAGTATAAACCTATAGCTAAAACTACCAAACCGTAGAGAACTCGACCTGCAATTAAGATTACTACATTAACAATTAAGGTCAGAGCCTCAAGTTCCACAATCTGAGTTGCTGAAACCGTAGCAAAAAGGATAATACCCACAAAAGCTACAAGACCAGCAATTTCTGATGGAGTACGGGTCGTACCAGGTCCACCCTGAATTACAGTTGCATTTGGGTCGCTAGATGGGGACGATGGTGGAGTGGAAGTTAAACCAAGCCAATTGAAAAGGTTATTAAAGCCAATGCTGGTCAGAAGATTAGTAACTAAATCTTTAACAAATTGACCAACAAAGTAAGCAATAACAAGAACTACAACAGCAGCAAAGATTTTGGGGACAAATGTCAAAATATCGTTGAGCATCGCCACTGCTGGAGTAGTAATGGCCTCAATATTCAAGGCACTCAGAGCAGCGATCGCTACGGGAATCAATATCAGTACATAAACAACCGTACCAATAATCGCAGAAAGACTTTGACTGCCACTGGTTTGACTCATGCCCAACCTGCTGCCCATTTGGTCTACACCAGTAGCAGCAAGTAGATTACTAACAACTTTCTTAACCACAGTAGCTAGTAACCAACCAACTGTAGCCAGAATAACAGCCTTAAGAATCCTGGGCAGAGCTTGTAAGATTTGATCCACCATGTTTTGAACAGGTTGTAGAGCAATCTGTAATTGTAAAGCTTCCAGGATTAGAGGTAAAAATAGCAAGAAAATCAGCCAATAGATAGCATTAGCAATAGTATCGCTAACATCCATTTGGCTTTCTGTTTGTCCATCACTAACCTGCTGATTTAGACGGTCATCTAAACCAAATGTCTTAAGTCCTCTGCTGACTGCTAACTTAGCTATAGTTGCCACTAACCAGGCAATACCTAGCCAAATCAGGGCAGCAGCTATATTAGGTAAGAAGCTGGTTATTTCAGTAAGGAAGGCATTGAGAGGTTGAGAAACTGCTGTGAGCTTGAGTTTATCAAAGAAAGCTATCAGAACGAAGATCATAATGATCCAGAACACCACAGAGGATATCCATTTCTCCACAGGTAAATTCTGACCTTGTTCCTGACTACCTGTCACCCAACTAGCAATTTTGTTATCAATATTGGTCTTCTTGAATAGTCCTCCAACTATATTAGAAATAATTCCAGCAACTATCCAGCCTACGACTAGAATTGCAATTGCTGTTACTATGTCCAAAATCAAGATTTTGTTAAAATTTTGGGACACTATATCTACAGGATTTGCTGGAGTTTGTGCCAAAATATCTGAGGCTAAGATCGGATTAGCCTGGATTGGTTCGCTGAGGTTGATTGATTGTGTAATACTTTGCCAAGTGCCATTCATGGTTTTCTTGGGTTAATGTGAGTTTGAATTAGCAATCATTCAGATTGCCCTTGTATGTCTAATAGCTTGAGGGTAACTATGCAATTTAGTCAAGTTTTCGAGCAACATATTTTAATTCGTGCCAGTGCCACTATTGTGGAACGTTGTATTACAGATAACATTCTCATGCACAAGTGGTTAAATCCTATGCTACGTTGTGAAGCTGTGGGTAATTGGGATACATTTGTGGGAAGTCGTAGTAGATTCATCATAAATATTCCTTTTTTACAGCCCTCTTTATATAGCGTTGTAGCTGAACGAGAACCTGGTTTAATTGTTTGGGAATTTCAGGGTTTTTTCCAAGGTCGCGATCGCTGGGAATGCCAACCTGAAGGTGAAGGTACTCGTTTATTAAATCGTTTTGAATTTGAGATACCTAATCCTGTAATAAAATTTGGTTTTAATCAGTTTGCTGCTACATGGACAAAAGCAGATATGGAAGCTCAACTAAGACGCTTGAAAAGAGTAGCGGAGGAGCAATACTATCATAATTAGAGAGTAAGCAATAGGGAATAGTTTAGTTAGGATAAATTAGTTAGGATAAATAGGAATTATACAGGAAGCAGCCGGAAGAATTCTCCCTTGATTTTTCTACAATTATTCTGCCTAAAATGCTAACTTTTTGGGCTTTTCAATCCGAAAAAATGGCACTATTTTTGAGAAAAAAAAGCTTTAACTTTTATCTATTAATAGTTTTATAGTTAATCAGCAACTTGTAATTAACTGTTAATTATTAAATAATTCACATTGAAAGTCAATCCTCTTCTTTTTAAGAAGAGGAAATTATTAATTGCTGAACCATAACTACTGTGAAGATTGATAGTAATATGGGATAATATAGAATCCGGTAATACAGTATATGTTTATAATTCTATAGATTACTTCAATATTCAATCTCTCTATCTCCCTTCCTTACTCTCTACTCCCTAAAACAAATTATTCGCAGAATATTTTTTGTACCTGTGGTTGTTCTCTCACAAAATCTAGTCCTCTTTTAGCAAATTCTATAGCCTGTACAAAAAAGGTTTCAATACCTTTAGCATCAATAACAATTTTATCCGTCCATTTAAAATTTTGTACAAGTTCTAAAAATGATATTTCTCCATCCGCAATAATTTTATTAACTGCTTCAATAATATCATTAGTTACTGTGGCTACATTACTATTTGGAGCAAAATAGCGACTAAATTCTTCAATAGCAAGTTCACCGTAACGTGATTCTAATAATTTATTTACAAAATCTGGTTGAACTTCTAATTTATAACTTAAAATTTCCTGAACTTTATCAATATTTTCCTGACTAGCATTCGCTGTTAAAAATAGTGACTTTAATTGCTCAGACTGTTCTCCTGTATTGGCAAATTTCACTAAATCAGAAATAGCTAGAGGTATATTAATCGATTCATAAGTAATTTTAATTTCATCTATTGCATCTGCTGGTTGAGAAGTAAAGATTAAAACACTAGAAATAATTGTCAAAAACCCTGCCAAAGAAATATAGAAAAACTTTGATAATCCTTTACTTAAACCAGCAAATTTGAATAATTTGTTCTTCAATGCCCCTAAATTTAAAATACTTTTCATTCTGCTATTCCTCACAATTTAATGACTACATTTGTTCAATGGTTTTTTGCTCTTATGTCTAAAGTCTGAAATATATGATATTAGGTTCCCCACATTGGCAATACTCATACCAATTAAGTTATCAGTACCGACTGCTGAAACCAGAGTCTTGAAATACTGAAGTTGATTTTTTTCATCTGCTTAAAAGAGGAAGCTCTCAAGCTTATTTTTTGGTTATATTCCTGGGTATAAAATAATCACCTAAAATTATTGTTAATTAAAGTTTAGTTACTCAGATAATCTTACTTTTGACGTGTAAATTTTGACCTTTGACTTTTGTTTCAGTTATAGATTTTGACTCATTTTAGCCAGTAATTGTCTAATTATCTCTGCATCATCAGCTTGAGGAAGATTAACTAAATAACTTTCTAAATCTTGACGAGCTTCTGCCCAAAGATTTAGCTGATAATATAATACGCCTCGGTCTCGCTTTTCCATAACTGCATTTGGAAATAATAGTAAAATCCGATCGATGGCTGCAATAGCTTTTAAACCTTCATTTCGGTTCAAATAAATTGCTTTAAGATTTGTCAACATTCGTGTTAAAAACTGTTTATTACTTACAGTTGCCAAAAACTGAGGTTGCAGTTCCACTGGTTGACCATAAATTTGGACTAATCTTTCTTGACAATCTTGAGGAAACAAAATTTCACCTTGCTTAAAAGCATCTACATATATACCAGCTTCTTCAAAATCAGGTCTGATTAAGAAATGTCCTGGCATTCCAATACCAACCATGGGAAAATTAATTCTTTTAGCAATTTCTAGATAAACTAGGGATAAAGTAATCGGAATCCCAGTGCGTCTTTCAATTACTTGATTCAGACAACTATTCCTTGGGTCATAATAATCAATTGTATTTCCAGTAAAACCTAAATCATTATAAAGATAGTTGTTTATACTCTTAATTATTTTTAAAGGATAGAGAGTTTCTGGTAATGTTTCTTGGACTTCATTTGCCATTGTATCAAGAGCATTTAGATACTCATCTGGGTCAAATTTTTGGTCATCTTCCAAAGCTAAATAAAGAGCAGCTTTAGCTAAATCTATTTTTTCATCGGATTGATTAATTTCTGAATCAAATAACTGTCGATATTTGGAATAATTCATAATATTAGGGAGTAGGGAGTAGGGAGTAGGAAGGAGGAGTAATTGATAATTTATGAATAATAATTGATTTTATTTTTTATTATTGGAGATGTCTATTAGTACCTAATTATAATTAAAATTATTTTTGACTTGGATAAGTCAAGAGTTATACCAAAGCGTCAGCTAATTACCTCGCCATAATTTTATCACTAACATCTATAGGACTACCTAATTATGAAATCGTTATTTGATATCAACTTACCCGAAGCGTTAGAACCTTACCATGAAGCGATCGCTAATACCATTAAACCTTATTTAAGAATTGATATTAAACCTAGTTCGACCCAATGGTGGCAAAGTAAATTTGGAGGACTTCCCTATTTACCTCGAAATATTGATTATCCAATATTTAAAATTATTAGCACAAATTAACTTTTCAGAAATACCTCAGTTAGAGAATTTTCCCACTCAAGGAATTTTGCAATAAAAAGCAGTAAGATTTTTGCCATGAATAAAATAGGATTGCTATAGACAGTTAAGGATTTTTTGTGGCAATTCTATAAATTACAATTTCTTGCTTTGGGTTGGGAAAGCAAACCCCTATAAAAAAATATTAAAACTTCCTTCTTTATTCTTCCTTCTTGTTTTGAGTTTGGAAACTAAACTCCTAGGAAAAAATGTTATAGACTGCCGATTTATTCTTCATTATTACCGTGGTTTGGGAAAGCAAAACCCTAGGAAAAAATGTTATAGACTGCCGATTTATTCTTCATTATTGCCGTGGGTTGAGAAACCAAATCCCTGTGATAAAATATTAAAATTTCCTTCTTACTTTTTACTTCTTACTTCTTACTTCTTCCTTCTTCCTTCTTCCTTCTTCCTTCAAATTCCATGACTTTTTCCAATTACCCAATGTCGTCGAAAGAAACGAGCTAAAGCTGATTCTTCTAAAGGTAAATAAATTGGTCTACCATGAGGACAAGTACGAGGGTTTCTAGTAAGTTGCCATTTATTTAATAAACTTTGCATTTCCGGTAGACTTAAAGGAGTTCCATTTCTAATAGCACTTCGACAAGCTGTAGCTACTTTAGCAGATTCTAGATCGCCACCTTTACTAAGTTCAACTAAAGCATCAGCAGTGTCATTTCTTTTGGCTAACATTTCGGGAGCAGTACGAGCTGCCCAAAGTAAATCTCCGAAAGTTTCTACTTCTATATTTAAGCGTTGAAGTTGTTCTATTTGAGCTGAAGATAAATTATGTAAAATAATTGGTGGTTCTAAATCAATAAGTTGCCAAGCATCGCATAATTGCTCATATAAAATTCTTTCATGGGCAATATGTTGTTCAATTAACCAAATACCACTCGGATGTTCAGCTACTATATAAGTATTGTGTAATTGAGCGATCGCCTTTAATTCTATTAATCCTAATTCTCGCTCTTTTTCTTCTGTATTACCTGGGGAAACTTCTATAGAACGACGAGTTTGATAATTCCCTGTATTTTCTGAGACTTTTAAGATTTTTTCCACCCTTTCTGATAAAGGAAATTCCGGCATAATATCCGAACTAAATTGTAATGCTTTACCAATTGCTAGATTGATTTGTTGTTGCCAAAAATTCAAATTATCTAAATAAATTTCAGTTTTTGCCGGATGACGGTTCCAGTTAATTTGATAGGGAAAAATTTGCAGATGAATAAAACAAACAGGATAGCGATCGCGAGGGCAAGTTCGCGCCAAAGAACTAATAATTATTTGTTCTAATTCTGGCACTTTTACCACTCTACCATTAATAGCAACTTTCACCCAATCTGGTCTTCTCCGATGACATCTATCTGGTAAACCTAATACTAATTCTAATGATTGTCTATCCAAAACTTGAGAATTTTGATATTGGGAAAAGTTTGCTGTTTCGATATTTAATTCTTCCTCATCAATTTCTTGTTGAATATATTGTAAATCGCTCAATCTTACAGTCGATAAAAGTTGAGGTAAAATTTGTTTTGCGGTAGCACCCGGACTAATTTGTATCCATAATTTACTACCTTGCCAAACTTGCCAAGTAACATCAGGATAACAAAGAGCTATTTGCTGAATTATTAATTGTATGCCTCGCATTTGTTGAGCAGGAGAAGGCATTCCGTGACGACGTACAGGCCATTTCCCAAACAGATTAGAAACCTTAACAATAGTACCAGGAGCAATGGCAATTCTTTCAACTTCAACAGCCTTTCCTTGTTCATTATAAACAACTCGCCAACCTTCATTTTCATTCTCTGAAATAGGTGACTTAGGACGACTTAATATTTCCAAATTTGAGAGATTAGCTAAACTATGAAGTGCCTCTCCCCGAAATCCCAAACTGCTAATTTTTGTGAGGTCTTGAAGATTAGTAATTTTGCTTGTACTATGAGGATGAGCTGCTTGTTTTAAATTAGCTAAATTCATACCCATACCATTGTCAGAAATTTGTACTCGCCACTGTTCAGAAATGATAGAAATTATGATGCGAGTCGCACCAGCATCAAGAGAATTTTCTACTAATTCTCGTACTACTGCTGCTAAAGAATCAATCACTTCTCCAGCGGCAATTAAATTGACAACTTCTTTAGGTAAGGTTTGAATTTTAGATTGCATTTGGCTGGGAGAGTAGAAGGTCAATAACAGGATAAATTAGAACCGTGGTTATTCATATTAAAGTTTACCTGATTATGATAAAAAGTGCTATTATTGATAATTTTTTTAAAAGTTTTTCCTTGATTTATGTGATATATCTTGAAGTTAGTTGATTGATAACTTAGCTGAATCAAAAAGATATTATCAGTTTTAAAATTAAGACTAAAGTAAGCATTCAGGTGATTGAAACATAAGCTAAAAAATTAAAGTATAAAGTATTTTTATTTAGTAGGAAACTGAGGTTTGGCTAAGATTCAGATAAGATGTAAATAATTATCACAAACAATAATTAGTTCCCTGAAAATTACGATACAAATAGGATAAAATAGATAATATTTTGAATATATACAACTATAAACTATAAAGAGGTCAACTAGATGGACATTGTAGGACTGATGGGTTTACTTAGCCCTTGTCTGCCTTTTTTGCTGAAACTTGGTGAGAAATCAGCCGAGGGTGCTGCAAATAAAATTGGTGAGGATACCTGGAATAAGGCTAAAAAGATTTGGGAGAAGTTGCAACCTCAAGTAGAAGCAAAAGAAGATGCTAAAATAGCAGCCCAACAGTTAGTCGCAAAGCCGGAAAGTAAAGCTCGCAAAGCAGTGTTTCAGGAAGAGTTGGAGACTTTGCTCCAAGAAAACCCAAGTTTAGCAGAAGCGATCGCGCAAATTCTGGAAGAAGGCTCTCCAAAGAAGGAGTCTGGAAGCATCATTAACCAAAAGATCCAGGGGAAAGGTCATCAGACTATTGGTTATGGGAAAGGTAATCAGATTATTAGTTCTGTTGACTCAGTTTCAGGAGGGATATCTGGTCCTACTTCAGGTAAATGATCTGGTTGATACAGCATTTTCCGGTGTTATGAGGTACACCTCAAAGCGGCCAAGATGCGTGTACTAAAATGTTTTCACGATTTACCTTATATATCATTTGCCCGAAATATGCTGTATTACCTCTAATCTAAAATTTACTAGCTGTTATCAAAATTTACATTCACTAATAAATTTAGAGAGCTTATGTCATCCCCCCAAGAATCTGAAGTTCCCAATTCGCCAAACCCTGATCTGCAAATTAAGCAACATATTGATGGCAATCGCAATCAGTCCATAGGTCAGATGTTGGGTGGGATGGTGGTCTATGTTAGTGGTGGCCAACCTGTATTTGGAGCAACTGCTGGCCAGAAAAATCCCTCAGATGAAGAAACGACTTCTGCTATTGGTGAAAATCCTTACAAAGGATTATTAGCATTTCAGGAAACCGATGGCGATCGCTTTTTTGGCCGAGAAACACAGATTGCTGATTTGTGGGAGAAACTGCGCTCTTTGTATGAATCTGCTGATGCAATTCGTTTATTGCCAATTTATGGGCCTTCGGGTTCGGGAAAATCTTCTTTGGCCAGGGCGGGGCTAATTCCAGAACTGGCACGAAGGCCAATACCGGGGTACGATACAGCTAGAGTAGCAATTTTAGTTCCAGGGACTAATCCTTTAGAAGCATTAGCAACAATATTGGCTAGAATTGTTACTAATGATTTGACTCCGGTTGCCAAAAGTCGGGAGTTTACGGGAGAACTGAAGCTCAGTAATGAAAGTGGGGAATATGATGGGTTGCGACGCATTGCTAATGTATTTCCCGATATCGCTATCTCTCCATTAATTGTCCTGGTAGATCAGTTTGAAGAAGTTTATACCCTTTGTGAAAATCAAACTGAAAGAGATGCTTTTGTGGGTAATTTGCTGTGTGCTGCCCAAGATAAATCCAAACGAGTTACAGTTATTGTCACATTCCGCAGTGACTTTTTAGGGGAAACTCAGAAACATTCCCAACTAAATCGTCTGTTTACTGAACAAGGTTATTTAGTACCTGCCATGAACGAAGCGGAATTACGGCAGGCGATCGCTAAACCCGCAGAGTTGGCGGGACATCCTTTGGATGAGGCCACGATTAATTTATTAATTAAAGATACCGAAGGACGGGAAGGAGCTTTACCACTCCTGCAGTTTGCCCTGACTCGGATTTGGGAAGGATTATTAGAGGGGAAACAACCAACCCAGACTCTCCAAGACATTGGTGGTGTGGGGGGAGCTTTAGCCGGGGAAGCTCAACGCATTTATGACAACCTCAAACCAGAGGAACAGGAAATTGCCCGACGAGTATTTTTGGGATTAGTACAACTGGGAGAGGGAACGAAAGACACTCGCCGTCGGGCTTTGCTGGATAGTTTAGAGTCTCATCAAAATCAGCCGGAAGAGTTAAAACGAGTAGTTAATTTATTTTCTGCGCCGGGAGTGCGACTGATTACCCTCTCGGCAACAGGCAGCACCGAAACCGCAGAAGTTACCCATGAAGCATTGTTTGAGCATTGGGGAAAATTTCAGGAATGGCTAGATGGCAGTCGGGAAGATATTCGGTTTCAAAGGCGCTTAGACGAGGCAGCACATCACTGGAATGAACATAAGCGTCTAGAGGGGAATTTATGGCGACCTCCCGATCTGGACTTGCTTCAGGAATATCACCATAGACTTAGTAAGGATATGACTCCTTTGCAGGTGGAGTTTTTTCAGGCATCTAGCCAAGCGGAGGAAAATCGCCAAGAGAAAGAGAGGCGGCAGCAACTTTTTCAGAAGCGGGCTATTTTTGGGTTGACTATTATTTCTATAGGTGCAATTACTTTTGCTGGCTCCGCCTTGTACCAAATGCAAAAGGCAGAACGTCAACGAGTGGAACAACTAGCAGCAACAGCGAAAGCGATTATTCCTAACGATCCCGTTGAAGGGGCAGTTCATGCCCTGGCTGCTGCTGGCCTAACTCAATCTCCCCTAGTTCAGTTTCCTAATCGCGGGGTTTTTCCTGCAGCCCATGGGGCAATCTTAGATTCAACTCTGGCACTCCGGGAGCGAAATCGATTGCAGGGGCATCAGGGTTTTGTCAATTCAGTGGCATTTAATCATGATGGCACAAAGATAGTCTCTGGCAGTAATGACAACACAGTGCGGGTGTGGGATGCCAACACAGGCGAGCAAATTGGCAAGCCTTTACAGCATCAGGATAAGGTCAATTCAGTGGCATTTAACCATGATGGCACAAAGATAGTCTCTGGCAGTTTTGACAAGACAGTGCGGGTGTGGGATGCCAACACAGGTGAGCAAATTAGCAAGCCTTTACAGCATTGGGATTGGGTCTGGTCAGTGGCATTTAACCATGATGGCACAAAGATAGTCTCTGGCAGTTTTGACAACACAGTGCGGGTGTGGGATGCCGACACAGGTGAGCAAATTGGCAAGCCTTTACAGCATCAGGATTGGGTCTTATCAGTGGCATTTAACCATGATGGCACAAAGATAGTCTCTGGCAGTAATGACAACACAGTGCGGGTGTGGGATGCCAACACAGGCGAGCAAATTGGCAAGCCTTTACAGCATCAGGATAAGGTCAATTCAGTGGCATTTAACCATGATGGCACAAAGATAGTCTCTGGCAGTTTTGACAACACAGTGCGGGTGTGGGATGCCGACACAGGTGAGCAAATTGGCAAGCCTTTACAGCATCAGGATTGGGTCTTATCAGTGGCATTTAACCATGATGGCACAAAGATAGTCTCTGGCAGTAATGACAACACAGTGCGGGTGTGGGATGCCAACACAGGCGAGCAAATTGGCAAGCCTTTACAGCATCAGGATAAGGTCAATTCAGTGGCATTTAACCATGATGGCACAAAGATAGTCTCTGGCAGTTTTGACAACACAGTGCGGGTGTGGGATGCC